>CAYVWD010000063.1:0-23871 GCA_964455405.1 uncultured Candidatus Nitrosopelagicus sp.
TGATGATTGGTATCCAGTACCAAGTTGTATGCCATTAACTAATGTCATTGAGGCATTTTCGAGTAAACCAAAATATGAATTATCAATTCACTTTGCGTGTGGTGCAGGAACCTATGTCTTCGAAGATGCAGATACAAAGAAATTCGTTCCAATGACACGTTTTACTGATATGCAAGGAATGTTAGAGTTGTTTGAAGACAAGGCAGAACAGATTCATTCTGGAGCAAACAAATACTTTACAATGTTAGAGGTTGTGAGAAAGCTAAAAGGATTCATCGATAAAGAGAAACAGCCAGCAGGTCTAGATTTGGCTAAGATGTTTAGTACCATACTAATGAAGAGATCATTTGACGCTGTAGGTGGATTTCATGTTAAGGGTCTATTCTTAGGCATGATGCACTTCCAAGATAAGTATAATGAAGATTTAGAAAGGTTACAGAGATGTGATATTCATTACGTTACTCCTGATCTTAGAATTATTCCATTTTGCGCATTTAATGTAATCCCAGAATGGTATAGAGATAGAATACAGAAGAAATATTCTATTACGGTAGAGGAATGGGAAGAAAGAGAAGGTGTCAAACTTGAAGATGGTCTTTATAGAGGTCTTATGAGACGAGGAGCAGGTGACGAACTTGCAGCAGGTTGTGCAAAAAGCGAGATGTTCCATCAAGCAGAACAAGCAACAATGTAATTATTCTTTTTAAAATTCTGAAATATCTTAACTAATAATTTTGTTTACATGCTCACAAATGATTAGAATTTGTTCATCAGTCAACAATGGATGTGATGGCAGTGAAATTATCTCCTTGGAAAACTTCTCACTGTTTGGTAATTCGTAACCATATTCTTGATATATTGGTTGTAAGTGAATTGGTTTCTCATAGTATATTGCAGAGCCAATGTCATTATCTGCTAACTCTTGACGTATCTGATCTCTCTTTTCATGTTTTATGACAATTTGATGATATACTGATTTTCCATTTTCATTTTCCGGTAAAATACAATCATTAGCCAGATTTTTTCTATAAATTGAGACAATCTCTCTTCTTCTAGTATTTTTTTCATCAAGATGATTCAATTGAACTCTTCCAATTGCTGCATTAACAGTATTCAATCTCATCGTATATCCTAATTTATCAAATTCAGTCTTTGTCTTTCTGCCGTTATCTCGTATTGATTTTATTTTCAGTGCAATTTCCTCATTATCAGTTGTAGCCATCCCGCCATCCCCTCCAACAGTCATATTTTTTGTTGGATAAAATGAAAAACATCCCACGTCTGAAAGACTACCAACTTTATTACCTTTGTATGTTGCACCATGTGCCTGACATGCATCTTCAATGATTGGAATTTTTTGTTCTTCCGAAAACGCTTTTACAGAGTCAAAATTGCATGGATTTCCGTAAATATGAACCGGAATGACTGCATCTACACTTTGTGTAATACTGTTAACATCAATCGAGCCATCTTTCAAATAAATATCTGATAAGATAGGATATGCATTTGTCATTCTGATACAATTTGCTGAAGCAATGAATGAATTAGTTGGTGTAGCAACCTTAGAATTTTCTAAAATACCAAGCGCCATTAGTGAAATTTGCAGTGCACTGTTTCCTGAATTTACTGCTACAGCATATTTTGTTCCTATATATGCTGCAAATTCATCTTCAAACTTTGAAACACTCTCACCATTAACAAATGATTCATTTCTTAATGCATTAATGACAGTCTCTTCCATTTCAGTAGTAAATTCTTGAACAAAAAACGGTATTTTCATATTATCTGACGAAGAACCTTGTTTATTATTTTTAGTATTCAATCATGTGATTTCTTTGTTAATGGATCTTCTGACCTATGGATAATTAATTATTTATAATTAAAAACTATAATTATAAAAATGGTATTCAAATGTGCAGTAATTGGTTGTGGACGAATTGGATGTAGTTTTGATGATAATTCCAAATTAACACGGACACATGCAGGCGCATACTCAAAATGTAAGAAAACAGAATTAATTTCTCTCTGCGATATAGATAAAAACAAACTGCAAAAATATGGTAAAAAATATAAAGTTTCAAGACTTTATTCTGATTATAAATTAATGTTTAAAGAAAACAAGTTTGATATAATTTCAATTTGTACTCATGCATCAAATCATCATGAAATAGTCGGTCAAGCAGTAAAAAATGGTGTTAGTGGAATATTCATAGAAAAACCATTTTCAAATAATCTTGAGAATGCTCTCAAAATTGCAAAGTTATGTAAAAAACATAAAATAAAATTGGTAATTGATTATCAGAGAGAATACATTCCCATCTATCATAAATTAAAAGATTATCTAGAATCCAAAAAAATTGGTATTATTCAAAAAGTTATTGTACACTATGGAGGAGGAATTGCAAATACCGGTTCCCATATATTTGACAATTTATTATTACTATTTGGACCGGCAAAAAACATCACATCAAAATTAAGTCCAAACAAATCAAATAATAAACTGGATCCTAATATTGATCTAGTAATTGAATTTAAAAATAAAGTAACCTGTATTTTTAATGCTCTTGATGTAAGCAAGTATGGAATTCTTGAAATGGATGTTTTTGGAACCAAAGGCAGACTCAGAATTAATATGGTAAAACATATGGCTCAACATTTTCAAGTTTCAAGAAAAGGTCTAGTTTATAATGAATTGAAAAAAGCAGAAAAAATTAGTGCTAGGAAGGAAAACGAACCAATTTTAAGAGCACTAGAAGATCTAGTAAAATCGATCGAAAAAAATTTAGAACCAATATCTTCCATAAAACAGGGCATTGAATCTTTAGAATTAATCATAGGAGCAGTGATTTCAAAAAATCAAAATAAAATGATTACACTTCCAATAAAAAATACTAAATTCAAAATAAGTTCAAAATAGATTAATTGTTGAACTTATCCCATGAAGATAAACGTCTTTGCACCACATCTTTGTTAAGATCCTTTAATGATGGATTATTATTCAAAAATTCAATTATTTTCAAAGTTCCAAAATGTGGATCTTGAGGATATAATCCTTCAAAAATATTTTTGATGAGCTCAAAATCACGTTCCTCATCAACCACTAGTCGTAAATTTGGGAAATTTAATTCTGGGGGACATGGTAAAGGTACAATTTTGTAAAGTTCTGGATGTTCGTATATGTAATTTGATACATTTTCACGATCTTCGAGGCTATTTGTAATTCTAGCCACATCATCTAAAATGTCTGTGGAGAAAATTAATGCAGAGATTCCTAAAGGAAATTGTTTCTTAAAGTTTGGTAATACTGTTCCAGAACAATCAACATCATTATTTTTATAAAAACTTATCAACTTGTCTAGAATTTCTGGATCTATCAAAGGACAATCTCCCCATAATTCAAGAATTGTATCGGCTTTGACCATTTTTGCTGCATTAAGAACTCGATCTAGTACATCATCCTCACTACCTCTAAAGCAGTTAACATCTAATTTTGAAGTTAATTCTTGAATTACATCATCACTTTTACTAGAAGAAGTGGCAATGACAATATCATCAATTTCCTTAGAATCTTGCACACGTTCTATCATCAACTCTAACATTGGTCTACCAAGAATTTTTTTCATAGTTTTTCCAGGCAGTCGTGATGAACCCATTCTTGCTTCAATCGATGCAACTATTTTCATGACTAATTATCATCACCATTCTATATCTATTAAGGCGTCATTAAGATTGCTGATTATTTATTCATCTTATCATTAATGAAATATCTATAAATTCTTTCAATTGAACTAATTTTATGTCAAAATTAGGACTTTTTGGAGGACCAAAAATTCGTAATAAACCATTTCCCAGACACCCTGTAATAGGCGAAGATGAAAAAAATCAGATTTTACAGGTGATTAAAAGCGGAAACATATCCACTTTTGTTGCATCTAAGGGTAAAAATTTCCTTGGTGGCGAAAAAATTAGAGAATTTGAAAAAAAATTTTCAGAAAAAATTGGAACAAAATATGGTGTTGCATTTAATTCTGCAACATCAGCTTTACACGCTGCAGTTGTTGCAGTAGGTGTAGAGCCAGGGCAGGAAGTTATTGTTCCAGCATACACTTTCACATCAACTGCCACTTCGTCATTAATGCATAATGCAATCCCAGTTTTTACTGATGTTAAAAAAGACACTTATTGTATTGATCCTAAAAAATTAGAAAATGTTTTTAGTCCTTTAACGCGTGCTATAATCCCAGTTCATCTATTTGGCCATTCAGCGGATATGGACGAAATCATGAATTTCGCAAAAAAGAATAATTTGAAAGTGATTGAAGATTGTGCTCAATCCCCAGGAGGTCAATACAAAAATAAAAATCTTGGAACTATTGGGAATTGTGGAGTATTCTCTTTTCAGGAATCAAAAAATATTATGACAGGTGAAGGCGGTATGTTGCTTACTGATGATGAGGAAATTGTAAACCTAGCACGAATGGTAAGAAACCACGGTGAAGTAGTTGCCCAAACAGAAGAGCGTACTTACAAATCTGAATTTTTAGGATGGGGATATCGCATGACCGAATTAGAAGCTGCATTGGGAGTTGCACAAACTTCAAAAATGGATTTTCTTAATAATGAAAGGATTAAGCTTGTAGAATTTCTAAGTAAGGAAATAAATAAAATCGATGGCCTTAGTCACACAAAATATGATTTTGTAAAGCATGTTTACTATGTATTTGCCTTTTCATTTAATGAAGATAAGATAGGTATTCCAAGAGATGTATTTTGTAGTGCTCTAAATGCTGAAGGAATACCATGTTCTGCTGGTTATGTGAGACCATTATACCTTAACCCATTATACACAGAAAGACGTGCATTTGCATTTAAACACTATTCAGGCACTGCAAAATATGAAAAAGGACTTTGTCCCGTCACAGAATCTTTGTACGAAAAGGAACTGATACTTTTTGATATTTGTCGTTATCCGGCAACATTAGAAGATATGCAAGATATAATAGATTCAATTCATAAAATTCTTGCAAACAAAAGTGAGATAAACAAGGTTTGAATTATTTATGTTTTCACACCATTAACACTAATACCACTTTCAATTTCATTAAAGTGGCTAATTCTTAGTTTTGACTTTTTAAACCAATTTTTTACCTCTTTTGGATTATGTCTATATGCATATTCAGGAAAATACCAATCAAAATTTGTTGCAACGCTTTGTTCAAAAGGAACATCTTTTGACCACCAGCATTTCAGGAAATTCCAATAGATAAATCTCTGCACGTCATACGTTCCTGCTTTAATTTGAAGTAGTGGAATATCTTTAGGGATAGTAATTGTTTTTTTAATTTTTGATAGATTCTTTCCTAATAATGCCATATCTCTAGAGAATTCAATACATTGTTTTTCAGTCATTTTCACTGTAGATTTTCGTATGAAATTATCTGTGTATTCACGTATCTGCCCTTTAATTTTGTAAACATAAATTGAAATCATACCTTTTTTAGCTAGAAGCTTTGTAAGCATCTTAAATGAACGCTCTGTATTTTTTGTATGATGTAATACTTGATCCGAACAGATGAAATCAAAGAAATTCTTCTTAAATGGGAGTTTTTGTATATCTGCCTGTAAAAAGTGAATGTTTGGAATTCTTCCATATTTTTTATATGCAAATATTATACTTTCGCTTGCATCAATAGCAAATACATCTGCTTTTGGATTAGATGAGAATAATTTTGCACTATTTCCAACACCAGTCCCTGCATCTAAAATTCTAGTGCGTGTTTTTAAAAACATATTTAGATTAGAAATTGTATTCCAACCAAATCTTTCCAAAAACCATCTCTTTTGTACATTAAACCATCTTTGACTATGATATGTTCTATTGTAATTTTTCCATTTAGATGAGAATGAATTTTCAGTTTGTACAAAACCTTTTGATTTATCTACAACAAATCTTGGAATACCATTTTTTATAGGAAATTTGTGATTTTTCAAGCATGTTAGAGTGCCATTTAGAATTTCATCCGATTTCTTTTTTGTTGATTTCACAGAAAATTTTTTACTACATATTGGGCAGACAAGATGTTGTATTATAGTCTCTTTCAAGTTATTAAAATAATAATTTGGGTAAATAAAAATTAGTAATACCAAAAAGTCTGATTATTAATCAGAGATTTGCTATACACTAAGAACAGTATCATCTCTCATCTCTTTTGTAATAAATATTCTATACCATATTTCTAATGCAAGTAAACCTAGGAATTTGTTAATGTATCTAACATCATAGTCATGTTTTAGTATCCTAAGATGATCCTTAATCCACTCTTTATTTACCCATTCTTCTTCTGCAATTCTACAATTGTCTAGATAGTAAGCACATAATTTCATCCCTTGTGATTTCCAGAGATTTTTCGTGTTCACTGAGAATCCTTGTTTTTTCGGCGTGATAAGATTAGAATCAACATATTTTGCTAAAATCTGTCGTAAAGGTAATTTACCAATATTTTCTATTGGATTATACTTTAATGAATTATCAAGATGGGTTGCATATGTAATTAATTCATTAGAAAATAGCGGTCTTATTGCTTTGAGTTTGAAATAATTATGAAATCTAGAATTTAATGGAGTCCAATTGTAAAGTAATTTTCCATTAATGTCAGCGAGAAATATTTGATCTATTGGTGATAAGGAATTATCAAAATAAGGAATTAGTTTTGAATAAATCTCATCCCATGAAAAATGGGATTTTTCTCCAAATACTTCATGTTGATTTGGAACCCAATCTCTTTCATGACATTCTAAATACAACTTTGTTTTTTCTAAGGATGTCATTTTAGAATTATAGTTTAACAGAAATTTTTCATAACGAAATGTATATCCACCAAATAATTCATCACCACCATCACCGGACACTAATGATCCTGAGTATTCTTTTGCAGTTTTTACTATATGATACCAATGAGTATCCCAAAAAGGCATCTTGATGATACTAATTGCTTTAGGTAACTGTTCGAGAAAATTTTCAATTTTAACAACATGGTGATTTGCATTAAATTTGTTTGCAATATTTGCTGCAATTGTGGTTTCATCTACACTATCAGCAAATTTAACAGAAATTGCTTCGACCTCAATATCTGGTAATGCCTTTCTTAGTAATCCTATTAGTAATGTTGAATCAACACCACCGCTTAATGCAACCGAAATTTTTTTTTCATTAATTTCATTTTCCATTGTGTTTAGAATCAGTTTTTCAATATGATCTAAATAATTTGGACTATTTTTAGGCTCAAAATCAGTCGATCCATATTTCTTTGTGTTAATGTCTAATGATGGATAATATCTAAGAGTAAGAATCTCTTTGAGCATTGTAGAAATATTTTTTTCATTCATTGTTTCCACCATCCTAACATTCTTTCAATATTGTATTTTTATACAATTCGTAGCTTTATTGCTACTTAAGATTTAAAGATATGACTAGGTCAACAAGTTCGTGAAATTTGTAGTTACTGGCGGAATAGGATTCATAGGAAGCTATATTGTAAAACACTTGCTGAATCAGAATCATGAAGTTACAGTGATTGATGATTTTTCGCGAGGAAGATTAGAAAATTTAACTGGTTTTGAAGAACAGATTAACCTACAAAAATTGGACATTCTAGATTTTGGATCATTAAAGAATGTCATCAATAACTCTGATGGTATATTCCACCAAGCTGCACTTACCTCAGTCCCAGAATCATTTAATGAAAAGGAAAGATATCATAATGTGAACGTTGTTGGTACTGAAAATATTTTCAAACTGGCAAAAGAATTTTCAATAAAGGTCATCTATGCTAGTAGTTCAAGTGTATATGGAGACACAAAATTAATCCCTGTAAAGGAGAACTTTGAAAAAAATCCTATTAATCCTTATGGGATGACGAAACTAGATGACGAAATACTAGCAGAAAAGTATCATAATTTGGGTGTCTCAATTATTGGATTACGATACTTTAATGTTTATGGTATAGGGCAAACAAATGATTATGCTGGTGTCATAACAAAGTTTTATGATTCTATTAACGAAGACAAGTCTCCAATAATTTTTGGTGATGGTTCACAGACACGTGATTTTATTTCGGTAGAAGATGTCGCAAAAGCAAATCTTCTAGCGATGCAGAATGATATAGACTTTGCATTTCTTAATATTGGTACTGGAATCAAAACATCCATCAGAGAGTTAGCAGATTTGATGATTCGACTATCTGGAAAATCATTACCAGCAGAGTTTGGTAAATTACCTAAAGGAGATATTATCAAAAGTCAGGCAGATGTTAGCCTTGCAAAGAAAATGATTAACTGGTCGTCTGAGACTGATTTAGAAGATGGGTTAAGAGATTTCTTTTTCACTTAGCTAGTATCTTTTTTAGGAATCTAGTAGATCTTCATAGAACTTAACATATTTGGGAAGTAATACTTCCCATGTTAAATTTTTAATTACAAAATCATACCCAAACTGAGTCAAACTCTGAATTTTTTCTTTATTTTCAAGTAGTTGATTTATTGTATCTAATAATTGGGTTGGTTGATTTACATCAATAAGTAAGCCATTCTTATCATGTTCAATTAATTCTGGAATTCCTCCAACTTTTGTAGCAATGACAGGAATTTTGAGGAAAAAGGCTTCTTTGATTACTTGAGGAATGCTTTCCATTCTTGATGGAACTATAAGTATACTTGATGCTCTTAATTCAGCCATTGTTTCTTTCCATTCTAAATCTGTACAATAAACAACATTTCCATTTATTTTCGATTCTATATCCCTAAGAATGTCTATACCTTTCTCATAACTATCTCTTCCAATATACACAACTTGTTTCTCTTTTTTAGGAATATTGGGAACTGTGGTAAATTTTTCAATGTCTAACGGTGCATATAGGAATTCAAAACTAACACCTAATTTCTCTTCGTACTTGTCTTTGACTGCTTTTGAATCCGTAGTCAATTTATCTGCCCACTTCAAAACTTTAGACTCTGTGATACTAGCAACCTTTGTTGTAGTATCAGAATGTAGAGAGTCTACTTGTTCAGAATATATACCATGTACAGATAGAACTTTTTTCTTAGCTTTAGTGTATTTCATTGCAAATGCAGAAGGAATGTTGAAAGCGTGAACTATATCATAACTATCTTTATCAATTATTGCTTTAAGTGAACTAAGAGCAGAGAAGCTAGGATTTTTGAGATTTTTTATCGGTATATGTGGTGTATGCATTAATTTTATGCTGAAACCATACTGACGTAATTTCTCGGCAACTCTATTAGCATGACCACCAATTCCACCTGTATATTTTGGAGCGATAAAAAGAATCTTCATCTTGATATTGATTATTAGATAATACATCCTTTAATGAATTTAGTAGTAATTATCCTATACCCATAATAATATCGTCTGTAAACAAAATTTGAATTATATGAAAACGGCAATCGTTTTAGGAACTAGACCCGAAATAATTAAACTATCACCTTTAATCAAGCAATTAAATAAAAATTCCACCTCAGTAATTTTTACAGGTCAGCATTATGATTATAATTTAAGTCTTAAATTTATTCAACAACTTGGACTTGAAAAACCGAACTACTCCATGAAAACCTCTCGCACTAAACCAGCAGCACAAATTGGTGATGTCATAAGAAAATTATCAAACATTCTTGAAAAAGAAAAACCTGATACTGTAATAGTACAAGGTGACACTAATACTGTTCTAGCAGCAGGAATTGCATCAATCAAATCAAACATTCCAGTAAGTCATGTTGAAGCTGGGTTACGAAGTAATGACTGGAGGATGCCAGAAGAGCATAATAGGATTGCAATAGATCATATTTCTGAATTACTTTTTGCACCTACTCAAACATCAAAACAAAATCTAGTTTCAGAAAAAGTCCATGGGAAAATTTTTGTTACTGGTAATACAGTTATAGACGCAATTAATCAATTTACTAAGATCTCAAAAAAACAATCCAAACTTTCTGTTGAAATGGATGATTATGTATTAATGACATTACACAGAGCTGAAAATGTAGACAAGAAAGATGTTTTATCCTGTATCATAAAAGCACTAATTGATTCAAATCAGGATTTTATTTTTCCTGTCCATCCTAGAACACTAAAACGTCTAAATGATTTTAATTTGTACACAACAATAAAAAAATCAAAGAATATTTTGATGCTTGACCCTGTTGGATATTTTGAAATATTAGAATTAATGAAAAACTGTCAATATATAGTGACAGACTCTGGAGGAATTCAAGAAGAAGCAACTGCACCATCAATAAGGAAAAAGACTGTTGTTATAAGAAAAACAACAGACCGGCCAGAATCAGTATCAAGTGGTTTTTCTGAAATTGCAGGCGTATCGTATAATGGAATTTTAAAATCTTTAAAAATGACTGCAAAAAACCCTCGTATTCCTACTAGGAAATCCCCTTACGGTGAAGGAAACTCTACAAAATTAATAATTAAATATCTGAGGAAAAACATTTAATTTTTAACTATTAATAATCCTGTTTTAATTAGAAACAAAGTATTGGTAGATAAACTATGAAAGATATGTACGATGATAAGGATTTACAGCGAATATATGATGAAGAATATTTTTCAACACGTTCACGACCACCTATGTGGATCAGAAGGGCTGAATTCATCATTGAAAAATTTAATCCAAAAACTGTTTTAGATATTGGTTGTGCATATGGTGAGCTTGTAAAAGGATTAGACGACAGAGGAATTGAGTCCTATGGTGTTGATGGATCTGAATATGCAATAAATAATTCTGATTCATTAATTAAATCAAAGCTGTATAAAGTAAATTTGAATTCTGATCAGCTCCCATTTGAAGATAAAAAATTTGATGTTGTGGGAAGTTTTTATTCTGTTGAACACATACATAATATTGATTTTTTTACAAAGGAGCTACATAGAGTTCTAAAAGATGATGGTGTTGTTTGGTTTTTAACTCCAAATGAAGGTTTAGAAGGACGGAATGATACAGATGTTTTTACAAATACATTTGAAGAGTGGAAACAGATTTTTGAAGAAAGAGATTTTAAAGTTACTAAATTTAGTCCTCACGAAATGATGGCATTAAAAGGCAAACTTGGAAAATTCAGATTTTATACCTGGCCTAAATCGTTACAAAATATAATAAAACGTATTGCATATGATTATTCAAATAAGAAGATGAATGACACTTCTTTTATTTTGACGAAGAAGTAATTGTATTATATTCATGAA
This sequence comes from uncultured Candidatus Nitrosopelagicus sp., assembly GCA_964455405.1. Lineage (GTDB taxonomy): Archaea > Thermoproteota > Nitrososphaeria > Nitrososphaerales > Nitrosopumilaceae > Nitrosopelagicus. The sequence goes on from CAYVWD010000063.1 coordinate 11,270, forward strand.
TAATTGATTCAGCCACTTTTTGCCAGTCAAACTTGGTGACCATTTGCCGTGATTTTTTGCCCATTTTTAGTCTTAATTCATCATTCTCTAGCAACTGAATGATTGTTTGGCTTAGTTCCTTTGAATTACTAACAAAAAAACCGTTTTCACCATTCTTGAGAACATCATCAGGCAATGTTCCGTTTACTGCCAAAATAGGTAAAGATGATGACATGTATTCCAACACCTTAATGGGTAAAGCTCGTTTTGTAACGTCAGTTACTCGTAATGGACCAATTCCTATTGCACTTTCTGCTAGATATCTAGGAATTTCATTTCTGTCGATCCATCCTTTAAAAATTATATTTTCTGTAAGATGCATTTTTTCCACAAATGTTTTTAATTTTTGTAATTCAGGTCCATTACCTAACAGTACAAATTTCACATCAGGAATTTTTTTTATTACATCAGATGCTGATTCTAAAAGAACATCAATTCCTCTATGATGATACATAGCACCAGAAAATATAATTTGTTTTGATTTGGTATCTGATTTATAAAAATTATTTACTTCTGTGCCATTTGGGGTTATTGAAATTTTTTCATTTTTAACATCATAATAATCATGAATTAGTTCCTTTGTGTATTCATTTGATACCAATATCTTATCTCCGGTTTGTAATGTTTTTGAGTTATACATTTTTTCTATTTTTCTTTGTAAATTTTTCAAACCGGTGGCTTTTTCATATATTGCATCATCAACTTTTATTATAACAGGAATTTCTAATTCAGTACCACAAGATATTGCTGCTTTTGGAACTAGATGGAACGGATGAAAGATTGAAAAAATAAAATCGTATGTATTTTTTTTACCAAGTTCAATTGCATTGTTCTTCATATTGTTGAAACATCTTCTGGCTGCTATTTTTAAATTAGATTTTGATGGTGTTTTTATTTTATGCACAATAATATTTTTATTTAATTCTGGTTCATATTTTTCGCCATCCCATTCTAGATCTGGTGTTAAAATTGTAACCTCATGCCCAAGTTGAGCAAATTTATTTGCTAGTTCAACAATTACGACAACACCACCACCACTAATAGGCGGAAAGTGGAAAACCATATAGAGAATCTTCACGTGTTTACGCTTTTAAAGGACAACTAAAATGTTATGCTAATTGAATGACTCATTTCATAGAGTAAAGACGTGGATGTTTTCATCTGGTCTTTTTGTCTCTGAAAAAAGTGAAAAACATTGTGGTGCGGTTTATTCCTATTTTGATGAAAAATCAAACACTTTCAGTTTCTTATATCCTGAAATTACTGGATATTTTGTTAGCACAATAAAATTCCTTAATCATATTCAGCGCAATGAAAAATATTCTTCATATGCAAAACAATCTTCTGATTGGTTAATCCAGATTTATGAGAAATATGGTTCAATAATTCAAGGCATATCTGATGACTCGCCAACATCTAATACTTCATATTCATTTGACTCAGCTATTTGTGCAAAAGGACTGCTAGATTATTATGAAATAAGTAAGGATGTCAATTATCTAAATTACGCAAAAAAAATTCTATTTAATTTGCGTGATGAATATCTTGAATCTGATGGTTCTTTGATACCATGTAAAGACATTGGTACTAATACACCAGATGAAAGTAGTCAAGTTTGGTATAAACGAAAGGGATGTTTTCATATAAAGGCGGCAATTCCTTTTTTTCAAATTAATCAGTACCTAGATAACGATGATTTTTTAAAAATTGGGAATAACATCTGTAATAACATATCGAATTTTCAAAATTCCAATGGCTCTATAAGATTGCATATAGATTCAGATATAATCAATTTACATACTTTATGCTATGCATTAGAAGGTCTGATTTATGGTTACAACGTTACTAATAATGATAAATATCTAGAAAATATTCAAAAGGCGACTGATTGGTGTTCAAAACAGATTTCAGAAGATGGGAGTATTGATCTCTGGCATAATTCGAAACTCAAATCAAAGGCAGCATACTCAATTGCACAACTTATCAGAATCTTAATCTTGATTGATAAAGTAAATGTAAAAGCAAAATATCAATCAGAAATTAATCATCTCTATAACTTTTTGAATACTTTTCAAGCATCGGATACATCTGAAAAAATCAATGGTGGTTTTTATGAAGAATTGTATAAATCACTATTTGGATGGAAAAAACGATTACGTGTTAATTCATGGACTTCAATGTTTGCCTTACAATCTATTTATTGGTACCACAATCAGCAGAATCTAAGATTTAATGAACAAGTTAATTTTTTGTATTAGCCTCAGAAAACACGCATAATTACTTCTCTACCTTTTTAAAATACCCACAAAATACGATGATAATTGAAAGACATAAAGCTAAATGTAGGACCTAGTCCGATATGGAAAAAAGAAGGTTGGTTAACATTAGATCATAAACAAAGTCGTGTTGATCAAAAGGCAGTTTTAGGTGACGCTGATAATATTCCTCTAGAAAATAAATCCTGTAAGACAGTTTTTTGTAGTCATGTAATTGAACACATTCCACATTACAAATTTGAACACGTTCTCCTTGAGTTTAATCGAGTATTACAAAAGGATGGAATAGTCCGTATTTTATCACCAAATTTACTTCTTCTTGCAAAAGCTTATGTCGAAAAAGATGAAACAGTGTATAAAAAAATTTTAGATGAAGATGAAAATGTAAGAACAGATTTAGGTTATGGCGGAACATTCATGAATTTTATTGTTTCACCTGGTCAAGACACTATAATTTTTAACAATACGCTAACAAAATTCATTACAGGGTTAGGTCATATTTATCTATATGATTTTGAAATGTTAAAAATTCTGTTGGAGCGTTATGGATTCTATGATATAAAACAACAGAAGTTTTGTGAATCAGAATTAAAAGACTATGAAGAACCATTACATGTTGAAGGGATGGAACCTAAATGGCAAGATCTAAATAAACAATTTTTTCAAAGTCATGAATTAATCAACCAATATAATCCTCAGAAAAAAACATACGAAACAAATTTTATACTAACTGGCTTTGATAGAGATCCAATTACATCATTAATTGTTGAAGCCAAAAAAGAAAAAGACATTGATTTATTACAAATTAAGGACTCACGAAACTATGATTATAGTCAATCAATTTTAGATGATACAAACTTCCAAAATAAATATGAAAACATAAAGAAAATGACTATTTAACACACTACAAAATAAGGTAATATGGTAAAATTAAGATGGTGAAAAAATGAGAGTTGTTTATTACAACGGCCAATTCGTTCCTGAAACAGAGGCAAAAATTTCAATTTTTGACTCTGCATTAATGTTTGGTGATATGGTTTTTGAAATGACACGCTCATTTAATAAAAAACAATTCAAACTCAAAGAACACATTGATAGATTATATTCATCCATTGAACATGTAAAGATTCCAATAAATATTTCTAGAAATGAATTGGAAAAAATCTGTTATGATACGATTGAAAAAAATGAACCATCATTTTCAGAATCAGATGAACATAGATTAATGATTAATGTTAGTAGGGGTCCACTTTCAATCTATAGTGAAGTTTTCAATGGTAAACTAGAGCCAACAATAATGGTAGCTGATTTTCCCCTAAAATGGACTGTACAGGGAATGGGAAAACTATTTGATGTAGGAATCAACACTGTTATTCCAAAACAAAGAGCCATACCTGAAGAGTTACTTGATCCTAAAGTAAAGAATCGAAGTCGACTACATTACATGATGGCTAATATCCAAACATCACAGTTACCAGGTGAAAATAACTGGCCACTACTACTTGATCCAGATAACTTTGTTGCTGAAGGTAGTGGTGATAACTTCTTTATTGTTAAAGATAATGAATTGTATACACCAGAACCAAGAAACATTCTAGTTGGAATAAGTAGAAACTATATTCTTGAATTGGCAAATAATCTTGGAATCAGATATCATGAAACAAATTTGCAAGTAAAAGATGTTGAAAGTGCAGATGAAGCATTTATGACTGCTACACCATTTTGCATGCTACCAGTGACCAGTATTCATGGTAAAAATATAGGTGATGGAAAACGTGGTAGTATTTTTAATAAATTACTAAGTAAGTGGAGTCTTAACGTTGGAATTGATATAGAAAAACAAATTAAATCTTTTAACAGAGAACTAGAAAATAATAATATTTCTGGTCCATCACCATACCAATTCGAGAGTAAATTTGGTTATTGATTAAAATGGACTTACAACTAAAAGGTAAAACCGCAATAATTTCTGGTTCTAGTAAAGGAATTGGGCTCAGTATTGCAACTTGTTTGTATAATGAAGGATGTAATATTGTAATAAACGGTAGACACGCTAGTACACTCCAAGTAGCATCTAAAAAGATTGGAAGCAATGTTAGTTATTTTGTTGCCGATGTAACAAAGAGTTCTGAATGTAAAAAACTAGTAAAACACACTGTCAAAACTTTTGGTAGTATAGACATACTAATTTGTAATGTAGGTGATGGTACTTCACCAAAACCTGGAAATGAACAAGTTAAAGATTGGAAAAAAATGCTAGACATAAATCTAAACTCTGCAATTAATTTAGTTTCAGCATCTGAAAAAGATCTTAGAAAAACAACTGGTTCTATCGTTTGTATTTCTTCAATTGCTGGTATTGAGTTAACTGATGCACCAGTGCCATACTCAATCGCAAAATCTGCTTTGAATTCTTATGTAAAAAATATTTCAAAGCCATTAGCAAAATTTGGAATCAGAATAAATGCTATTGCACCTGGTAATATTTTGTTTAAAGGTTCGGTCTGGGAAAAGAAACTTGCGAAAAATAAAAGAAGAGTACTTGATATGATATCCACTAAAGTTGCAATGAATAGATTTGGAAAACCTGATGAGATCGCTGATGCAGTGGCATTTTTAGCATCTCCCTTATCTTCATTTACCACTGGAAATATTCTAGTTATAGACGGTGGACAGATAAAGTCATATTAATGACGCATTAATTATAGAGTTTAATTTTTCATCTATTTTTGTATTAGGAAAATTATAATGTTCCCGTAAAAATTTCTGTTGTTCATGACCAAAACTACTTTGAAGCCCCTTATCGCTAAAAATTTTTTCAACATTAGTTTTCAGATCATTTAGATCACTTAATAATAAAATATTTTTTGCAATTTTCGGATCCATCCAACTACTATCATCAAAAGTCACCTCAATAACCATCTTTCCTAACGCAATTGCATCTATAATGGTTGATGATTCGACTGAAATAATCACATTAGATAATTGAATTAGTTCTAAAACATCATCTGTCATTATAAAACAATTTTTTGAACCAAACCTTTGAATAATTTTTTCGTAAACATGTACTGGTTCTTTCACTGGATGAGGCTTCAAAATGATGACATAGTCAGGATTATTCGAATAGTGTTTTAATAATTCTTCAAGGACATATTCATCATATGCTCTTTTTTCATCAGAAATGTAACCGCGTTGCAGTTTTGAGGTTGTAAATAAAATAATTTTTTTATTTAATGAGAAATGAAATTTTGACCTTAGGAATTCATAATTATTGTCGAGTTTTTTATGATCAAAAAATTCAGGATGACCAATAACAGAAATTCTATTCTCAGGATATCCCTTATTCAAGAGAAAATTCTTTGCGGAGTTTCCCCACACCAACAAATTACTGGGGATTGGCATTCCAAAAGGCATCTTATCTGATTTAAGACATGTATGTGCATATTCGTTATGACCTAGTGAGTCAAATGCACCATGTTGGATTCCAATTGTCTTGATCCCCAATTTTTCACATGCAATTATTAATGCTAATGCATAAGACCCTTTTTCATATGGAATAAGAACGCCTTTAGGCTTGGAATGGCTAAAAAATTTCTCAAATTTTTCGATCATATGTATTAAGAGTGGCAAATAGTAGACTGAAGAGATCTTTTTAAAATCAGATTCGATGCGACTCCAAAAGTCTATCCCGTCATAATAAAAAATATTCTGAAATTCTTTATTGGAAATAATTTGATTATATAACGAAACAAAATCTTTCGATTTGTTTTGATCAGGAAGGTCATCTAAGATTACTTCTAGAGGCATCCAAGGAAATGACTCGTCTAGCCGTTGTTTCAGAATATCTGTTTCACCAAGGAAACTATAATCAACATCAATACCAACTGGCTCTACATTAATTTTTGAAATCAAAGGATCAATTAGGAATTCACGAGAAACATCAATGTTTTTTTCAGAATCAAAATATTTTCTTCTATATACATTTGCTGAGAAAATTACTAATTTATTACCAAAATTAAAAATACTTTTTGATTTTTTTTCAAAAACTTGTAAACGTTTTTTAAATTTATTTTGTAAGATTTTTTGATGATATTTTTTACGTAATTTAGTCTTTAATTTATTTTTAATAAGATGTTTGAAAAAAGATAATTTAGCATAACTAAATTCCACATTATGTTTTTTACACACTTGTTTGACTAAATGAAATTTTTCAAAGTTTCCAATAATTTTAACTGATTCTGGATTAGTTTTTTTAAGAAACATTTCAAATCTATCTATAAAATTAATTGCATCGATAATTGCATACGATAGACTAGGTAAAATTAACCACCACAGAGAGAAGTTGTGATATGAAAATAATTCTGGTAGTTGTTTATCACAGCATTTTTCGTAACTAAGCTTATCTAGGAATGGCATTGATTTTTTGAAATACGTGATACCATATGGTAAAGATATGTTAGAATCATTAATGTACTGAACATCTTTGTGTTCTCTACTTGATGATGAACCATAAAATAACTTCATTATATTCCCCTCAACTAAATTTTTCTCGTAATTTGGTACTGATTTTTTTTGGATCCTGTAAAATTTTAGAAATCCCATAATTTGATCTTTTTAGAACTTTAGTCAGAATCACATAGTCATCCCTTTTACCAGTCCATTTACTTTTAAAAAATTCAATACCTTTTTCTTTGTTGTTTGGATTCGGATTTACACCTCCCATATCATAATTCTTAAACCCGTTATCAATTCCCCATTCAATTGTTTTCCAGGTTAGAAAACTTCCTGCAACTGGTGTATCGTTAGATGTGACAACTCCATGTTGAATCATATTTCCATTAAATGTTGAACAAAGAATGCCGGAAACAATCTTACCGTCAGATTTAGCTAAGAAAAGCTGTTCTAGATTTTTTGAATGTAGTAAATTCCAATGCTGTTCAAAAAATTCAGGATAGTTTTTTAATCCTATACCACCTTTTGATGCCAATTTTAATTTGACATAATCAATAAAATCAGTTTTCTCCTTCACTAAAATAAATTCCAAGTTTGATTTTTCTGATTTTCGAATGTCATATCGTGTTTTTTTATCTAAATTATTGAATAATTCATCTTTATTTTTTAATTTTATAATATATGTAGACCACGGATTTTGGATTAAATCAACATCATTAAATGGAAATGATGAAATATTTGAGTTAGTAGGGGATGTTCCACGAATGTTTGTAACATTATTCTCTATGGAAATTTTTCTAATGGACAAAAAAATCTCTTTAATAATTTTAAGAGTTAAACTTTCATCATGTATTATAGGGCCTCTTTCCCATTCCAACGATAGACCCAACTTCATTCTTTTTCCAACAGATTTTGTTATGTTTGAATTTCTCCAGTTGTAATTTTTATGAAGCAATGTTGCCAGCTGACCAACTATATTTCCAGATTGATCTTTTACGTGAATAAAATATGGTTTTGATTCAAAACTTGTTTTGTACAGCTCACACCATTCAGCAGTTTGGAATGATGTAGAATAGTGGCAATCAAGTAATTTCTGATCCCAATTATTTCCAACAGTGTTTGTGATTTCTGTAGTTAATGACAATTAATATTCTATAGTTATCTTTTATTTATAAAAAAATTTGTCTACATTTTAACAATATGTAGGATTCTATAAATTAAACATTAGAATGATGAGTTTGTATGAAATTATGTATTTTTCCAAATGATCCAATTATTGCATATTATCAAAAAGGTGAAATTAAAGAACGTTATTTTAATCCTGAAAATCTTTTTGATGAAATACATATAATCTCATTTACAGATAAGGAAATTGATGTATCTAAAGTACAGCAAATCGCGGGTAATGCAAAACTCATTATTCATACAGTTGGAAAAATCAATGTCAAAAATAGAAAAAAAGAAATTTCTAAGATTATAAATCTAGTAAACAAAATTTCTCCACAAGTAATTCGTGCATATAATCCACTTGTGGCAGGTTGGTGTGCAGCATACACTGCAAAAAAACTTCAAATTCCATTTTATGTTTCATTACATACTCAGTATGATTATAACAGACAACTAATTAAGAAAAAAAACCTAAAGAAATATCTTGTTTTAAAATATTCTGAAAAACTTATTGAACCATTTGTTTTAAAGAATGCTGATAAGGTTTCGATTGTCTATAAAATTATTGAACCTTATGTATTAAAACATACATCTGTTCGTCCAGAATTAATCTATAATAAAATTAATTGTGAGAAATTTTCTAGTTCAAAAACTATTGATGATTTACCGAAACCTTTGATTCTTTCAGTAGGAAATTTAATTGAAGGAAAAAATCATAAATTGTTAATTCATGCAATGAAAAAAATTAATGCAAACTTGCTTATTATTGGAAATGGTGAACTGTACCACAAGTTGATCGACGATATAAAATCTAATAATTTAGAAAATAAGATTTCTATTAAAAAATCTGTTCCATACGAGGAAATTCCAAAATTCTATAAAACCGCAGATGTTTTTGCTTTACCTTATGACACTAATCAAGAAGGATTACCTATGCCTGTAATCGAAGCAATGGCTTCTGGTACTCCTATCGTTATACCAAAATCGATGGATTCTTTACAATTTGGTGATATTATCCAGTTTTCAGAGCGAAATACTGATGCATTTTGCCAAAAAATCAACGAGTTGTTAGAAGACGAGGAGTTAAGGCAAAAATGCACGTTAGGAGGTCTAAAAATGGCTCAAAATTTTGATATATCTAAACTTGAAAAGCGTGAAGCAGAAATATACAAGGAATTGATTAAAAAATGAAACAGATCATAATATTAAAAACCCAAACATTAAAAATTAATTTTAAGTTCCACAAAAGGTTACAATAATGAAAGAATTACTTAATAAAATAAAAACAAAATCAGCTGTTATAGAAATTTTTGGTTTGGGTTATGTAGGATTTCCTCTTGCTGTAAAATTATCATCTGTTGGATTTAAAACAATTGGGATAGATGTAAATTCAGCAAGAATTTCTAGATTAAAAAATAACGAATTACAAGATTCTGAAAAGACTATTCAAGAGAAATTTATTGAATGTAGAAAACAGAATCTAACTCTTTCTGAAGAATCTATAGACACTAAAACATCAAAAGTTGGCATAATCTGTGTCCCAACTCCTATTCCTAACATGAATATTGAATCTGATATTTATGTTAGAAAAGCTGTTGAAAGTTTTCTCAGTAATGCAAAGACTGGTGACTGTCTAATTCTAGAAAGTAGTGTAGAAGTTGGCACAACTGAGAAAATGCAACAGATCATCGAAGAAAAAGGATTTCAAATTGGTACTAACTTTGGCTTGTCATTCTGTCCAGAGCGGATTGATCCTTCCAATAAAGAATGGGGACTAGAAAACATACCACGAATAATTTACTCATCTGATAACTTGACGTATGAAATTTCAAAAGAGATTTACAATAATGTCAATGGTGGAAATCTAATTAGAGTTGAATCTGCTAAGATAGCTGAAGTTGTAAAATCATTTGAAAATGCTTTCCGATTGGTGAACATATCTTTGGTTAATGAATTAGCTATGTTATGTGATAATTTGGGAATAAATGTGAAAAGTGTGATAGATGCTGCTGCAACAAAGCCTTTTGGTTTCATGCCACACTATCCAGGTGCTGGTGCAGGAGGTCATTGTATTCCTAAGGATCCTAGATTCCTATTAGAATCTGCAAAGAAATTTCAGGGAAATTTTCGTACAATTGAAAATGCCTTAAGTATAAACACAAAGATGCCTAGATACATTTCAGATTCTATTGAAAAATCAGTACAAAAATTAGGTTTTAAAAAATCAATTTTGGTGTGTGGATTGAGCTATAAAACAAACGTTGAAGACATGCGGGATTCTGCTAGCTTTAAAATAATTAATGAGCTGACCAATTTAGGATTTGAAGTGTTTGGCTATGATCCATTCTTTAAAGAAGAAATTATAGAAAAATATCTAATTGAGAATAATCTTAAAGAAATCAACTTCCAAAAAGTAGATGCCCTAGATGACGAAATATTAAAGAAAATAAGTTGTATTTGCATTGTGCAACATCATGATATATCAAGACAAAAAATTGATGAAATTTACAGAAAATCAAAAGTTCCAATGATATATGATTGCCAAAACAAGATCATAAAAGATCCGAATTCTAAAACTGTTTTGGATTGTTTAGGCGCTTAGCCACTATTTTTTAACAAATAATTCTTCATCAAAACTTCACATAGTTTTAGACTCTCAAAGGAATCAATCTCAAATGATTTCCAAAATTCTAATTCTATCATATCTATTTTACCTCCAAGTCTGTTGTTAAATTTTTTAAGAATCTCTGGTTTGAAGATATAGAATGAACCATTTTCCAAATACTGTTTTTTAATTTCCTGTCTTCTTTTGCGTTTTTTGTAATCATAATTTAGACTAGTATATCCTTTGTTTTGTTTTTTCCATAAGAAAAAATCATTTAATTTTGAACATGAGAACATAGAATCTGCTTTTACTCTCTTGAATTTTTTGATTGCCTTTTCCAAATCTGTTGATTCCCTTACAGGCGATGTTGCTTGTAATGCAACTACAAGATCTATTTTCTGTTTTTTTTCAATTTCTTTAATTGCATGAATCCATCCTGATTCCGATGATGATTTATCCGTAGAAATCGTTTTTGGTCGTTTAATAATTTCGGCATTTTCTTTTTTTGCAATATTCAGAATTTCTTCATTGTCAGAACTTATCCACACCGATGAAATATTTTTTGTGTTCTGTGCTTGTTCAATAGACCAAGTTAGAAGTGGTTTACCGCAAAACTTTCTGATATTTTTTTTTGGTATTGCCTTTGAATTTCCTCGTGACAAAATAATCGCTACTATATTCATCATTGTTTACACATAATTCTAGATTCATTTAGACTTGACTGTCTAATGATTCTAAAAGTACTGCTAACCGATATATATACAAGTTATATTGTTTCGATTCATGCAGGTTTCAAAACTCGATGAGATCTATTCGTTATCCAGTACACTTACTTGTAAAGAAATGACAGAAAAAATAACTGATTATGCCAAACAGTCTCAGATTGAAAACACAGAACCATCAAAATACATAGATCGATTCACAGGTAAAGCCAAGAATGAGTTAGTAGTTCATAGATCTAAATGTCCATTATGTGAGTCAGAAAAATTTGATTTTCTATTTACAAAACATGGATTTGATCATATGCTATGTAGTAACTGTGATCTTATTTTCACTTTGCAGATTCTTGATCATGAGAAAATCAAGTTTCTTGAAGTAGGTCAAGAAGGTGATAATTATGGAGATTACAAGACAGATGCAGTTGTTAGTGAAAGAGATAGAAAAAAATACGAAATTGTTTTTGAGGAATTAATAAATTTTACATCTATAAATAAAATATTTGATTTTGGAAGTAATGCTGGTGTATTTCTTGATTGGGCTAAATCTAACAATTATTCAATTATTGGACATGAATATCATAATGCATTAAGAGATGTATGTATCGCCAAAGATCATACTGTTTTAAATGATAATCTAGAAACAGTTTGCTTAGATGAAGTTGATCTAATAACTTGTTGGGACTACATTGATCATGTACTAAATCCTAAACAAGTGATTGAAAACCTTGGCAAATTTCTCAAAAAAGATGGTTTGTTCTTTTTTGCAATAAACAATAGAGATAGTTTGTCTGCAAGAATAATGCATGAAAGATCACCTATTTTCATTGGTCCACATCATACTATGCATTATGGTATTGAACAACTTAATTTATTGATGAAAGATTACGAGTTATTATATTCAGAATCATATGTTTCAGAACTTAATTGGATTTCAAACTGGTTGAATTTTAAAAACGCAGAATTTGGTGATTCCCCACTAATGAAAGATCTTTTGCCACCCAAAAAAATCTGTGAATCAGGAATGGGATTCAAAGTGAATGCAATCTATAGAAAAAAATAATCAGACTTGTTGTCAATCTAGAATCTGAAATAGATGAAATCTTGTGGTTCACCACTATGTACAAAGAGAATTCCAAATGCAATCATTGCTAAACACAGTGCCCAGAAACGAGTCTGAATTTTACTAATTCTTGAGACTGTGTTTGGTCGCAAATAAGTTATGAAATGCAATATGAAAAACAAGATCATCAATACGATGGGCCACTTGTGTCCCATTAGAAATGTGGCTATTCCCTCACTTTGAAAATCTATGAAGATGTATTTTTCAATTGCATATAGCATGTG
>CAYVWD010000064.1:0-2915 GCA_964455405.1 uncultured Candidatus Nitrosopelagicus sp.
TTTTGGTTTTTGATCATTCCAATTTCCTGGAGTAACTGTAACTTGAGTTGCTTATGCTCTACTTCCAAAGTATCTGTTACCTGGAGCAGTGAATCCTGGAACTTTTGGTTTTTGATCATTCCAATTTCCTGTTGGAATTTCACGGAATCTTTCGTGAAGTGGTTGTGGAGCAGCTGGTGGAGGTGTTTCTTGTTTTGCTGGTTCTGGAGCTGGTTCTGGAGCTGGTTCTGGAGCTGGTGGTGGGGGTGGGGGTGGGGGTGGAGTTGTCTCAGCTGGTTTTGGTGCTGGTTTTGGTGCTGGTTTTTCAGCACTTGTTGAAAGCTTAGATAACCTTGCTTCTAACTCAGCAATTTTTTTCTCCAAACTTGCTGTTGATTTTGATGATTTTGAAGTTGATCTTTTTGATGTTTTTCTCTTTGCTGTTGATCTTTTTGATGTTTTTCTCTTTGCTGTTGATCTTTTTGATGTTGATCTCTTAGATGTCGATGTACGTTTCTTTGCAGTTGCCATAGCAAGAAGTAGAAAACTCGGGTTTATTTAGATTGTGCTCGATTTACGCTCATAATGATGATCTGTTTTATAAAGAATATTGGCTATAAACTGTTAATGGACGATTTTGAAAAGGAATATCCTGGATTTGACTGGAAGAATACTCCGGCGTACAAGCATCCTGGAGGAAAAAACTGCCCTTGTCCAAAACATGAATACATCAGAGAGCAAATCAACTTTACAAAACAAATGAACGAATCTGGATCTGAGTCAAGTAAGGTCACATTGAAATTTTGCCCTGAACATTACAAGGTTTACATGGACGAAGTAATCCCTGCAATGCCGTTAAAATATAAAATTTTAACAAAAGTTGCATTAAAAATTGGTGCTATACATATACAACATCTTACGCACATGCAATCTGATTTATGTTTTTATTGCAAATTTGGATCAGGTGGACATGGAAAGAAAAGTGAATTGCCACCAATGCCATAATTATATTGGATCAATCAAAACTTTAGGTCTATTAGGTGTATCATGATGACATTTCTTTTCACATATAGGACATTGTTTTCTATCTAAAAAAATACATTGGCATATATGAGATTCCAAGTAACTTTCAGCAGATTTTGTGTTTTCTCCAGTTCCATTGCAAAATGGACACTCCGAATTCAATAATTCAATAGTTCCTAATCCCTTACATACACCACAAGAATCATGTTCGGTCATCCTAGTTTTAGGTTTAAAACCAATTTTAACTCTTACTACATGTAATTTTTTTAACAACCGAGTTAAGCTTATACTTTCACAGAAATGAACTGATTTATGCCAATAAATGACATACGTGAACTGATACAGGTTCTAGAAAATGCAAAAGAGTTGAAGCGAATTAAAACAGAAGTCGACTCCAATTTGGAAATTGCTGAGATTCTTAGACGAACTATGTATCAAAATGGTCCTGCATTATTATTTGAAAATGTAAAGGGATATGATATGCCAATACTTGGCAATGCATTTGGATCAATGAAAAGATTAGAACTTGCATTAGAAACAAATGATTTTACAGAAATTGGTCAAAGAATTACAGATGTAACAAAAATGGAAATCCCTAAAGGGGTTTTTAATAAAATAAAAAAGTTACCGGAACTTTCAAAAATGAGTGGATCATTTCCTAACTTGGAAAAAAGTGGACCTGTTACAGAAGTAATTGTTGAAAATCCTACGTTCAGTAAAATTCCAATTTTAAAAACATGGAAGAATGATGCAGGCAAATTCATTACATTTGGCTTGACCGCTACTAAACACCCAGAGACTGGAGTTCGGAATTTGGGTGTATATAGAATTCAAATTATTGATGATACACATGCATTGATGCATTGGCAGAAGCATAAACGTGGTGCACAGCATGAAGTTATTTCAAAGAAAACAAATGATAAGATGGAAGCTGCTATAATTATTGGTGGAGAACCTGCCACAGTCTTTTCAGCAGTTGCACCAGTACCAGAAGGTTTAGACAAATATCTTTTTGCTGGTATTACAAGAAAGCAGGGAATTACCACAGTAAAATGTAAAACCGTTGATATTGATGTACCTGCAAATGCTGAAATTGTTCTAGAAGGATACGTAGATTCCTCAGATATGAGAGATGAAGGACCATTTGGTGATCACACTGGATATTATACGCCAAAAGAACCGTATCCAACTTTTACGTTAACAGGAATAATGCAAAGAAAAAATCCAATATACCTTACAACAGTTGTTGGTAAGCCAATCTTAGAAGATGCATATATTGGAAAAGTTATCGAAAGATCATTTTTGCCGTTAATTCAAATGTTTCACCCAGAAGTAGTTGATTTTGATATGCCTAGTGCTGGATGGTTCCAAGGAATGGCAATTATCTCTATCAAGAAAACATACCCAGGACAAGCAAAAAAAGTAATGATGGGGTTATGGGGTATGGGTCAATTAGCGTTAACTAAGATGTTTGTAGTGGTAGATGATGATGTAAATGTCCATGACATCAATGATATAATTTGGGCCATTACCACAAGAACAGACGCTGCAAGAGATATTACAATTATTGATAGAACACCTACAGATACATTAGATCCAGCATCACCATTGGTTAATTTAGGCTCAAAACTTGGAATTGATGCCACACAGAAAACTCTAGCAGAAGGTTTTGAGAGAGAAATACAAGAAAAAGTTCAGGTTGATGATGAAACTAAGAGTTTAGTTGATTCTAAATGGACCGACTATGGAATTTAATGCATACGTACAGTTTGATAAAAATTATCCCGTTCTTCAACTGAATATCCAATTTGTTTAACTGATTCAATAATTCTTTTGTCAGTAAGTTCAGTTGAACGTGCACCTGTACATGAAACAACCTCCTCACCAATCAATGTTCCACCAAAATCATCAGC
>CAYVWD010000065.1:0-9509 GCA_964455405.1 uncultured Candidatus Nitrosopelagicus sp.
TTTATTTCCATCTGCAGAATAGTTTGAATCTGATTTGGTTGTTTTATCAATTATCTCAGATAATTCTTTTTGAAGTGAAATGACTTCTTGAACTGGTTTATAATATAATAGAACATGAAATTGTACCGATACATGAAGTGACATGATAAATTCTCCCTCTATGATTTCAAATTTAACAAAAATTCTTCTCACATCATCATTATAGGAGTAAGATATTCCCTGTGATGACCAACCATTTAATGATGTTATAATATGATTAAAAAAATTTTCAATGTTTTTAGGATCAAACGTGTCTATTTCCTTGACAGTACTATCGCCAAGCATAACTTTGGTATTAGCTGTTTTAGTTACGTCTGTAATTTTTTGCAGAAATTTATTTTGAATATTTTGGTTTTTAGTATTCAAGCTAAGGAAAAACTTGTTTTTCGATTTTGAGCCTATTCGCATAAACTTTCTTTCATATACCTCCTTAAATTTTGTATAACTATGAATGATTTTGCTAGAAACATTTGTAAATTAAAAGAAAAATTTGTCACAGTATACAAAGGAACTAGTCATATTCATGAACTACTCCCTACCAAAAAAACTGATTTTTTACCAATCGATGAAAAACATATATCATTGTTACACACATTTATGAAAAATAATCCTATTTACGAGAATTCATTTGAGCTTACATTTTTTGATACTAAATTTATTGTGTATGAGGGTGATTTGAATCAATTTTGGATAGATAGTATAAAACATGATACAAGTTATGCGCCATTCTACCCTACATGGTTACTTTCTGCATACTCATTAGCATTGAAGTCTAAAGAACTGGGATTTTCACAATTGATTGATATTGGCTCTGGTGATGGTAGAATTGCATTTTGTGCCGAAATTAATGGTGTTAAATCTGATTCAATAGAAATAGATCAACATCTATCTAATCTGCAAAATAATATTTCACAAAAAACGGGGACTGTATTTAATATAATAAATTCAGATGCTACTAGATTTAATTACTCAAATATGAAATTAACAAATCCAATTTTTTTTATCGGCGGTGTACCTGAAAACGGAGAGATTTTAGCTGAGTCAGTAATAAAAAATATTTTAACAATACAAAAATTACAAAAACCATCATGTTTTGTATTAACTGGTACCCTTACAGATCTCAAATTTTCAAAAAATAAATCAAACTATGGTTGGGGCCAAACAGTAAAGAATCTTCATTTGACCGAAATTGAAACTGTTATTCTTCCTACATATTGGACAATGGAACAACCGTTTAACACACCATATTTGTTTACAAAATACACATAAATCCACATCGCTCATTAATAGAAAATATGACTGATAACCCAATAATTTGCCAACACTGTGGTGACAAAATTATACAATATTTTAGTTCTGGATATAATGGAAAAAGAGGCAAATGCAAAAGTTGTAATACAGATTTCCCTTTAGAGTGAGTATACTAAAATGAATGATGATGAAATAACAGATGAAATTGATAAGAAATATGAGAAATTATTAGATGCTGCTAGAGGAATTGATGTAGTGTCTGATGAATCAAACGATGAATCTGTAGACGAAAATAATTCAGAGAAATCAATAGATGAAACTTCAGCATCAAATGTAGTTGATATGATGCTAGGTAAACAAGCAGAAAAAACAATTGACTCTGAAACAATGATTCAAGAAACTCAAAAGCGAATTTGGAAATCACTTAAACATGGTATTGAATATGATGCAACTGTAGATAGATCTGATGCGTTTCTGCGTCAACACGTAAATGAAAAACTTCACATGGTCGTACTGTTTGTTGATTTAGTTGGTTCTACTAACATATCACTAACACTCCCTGAAGAAAAAGTTGCTATCATCATAAGCTCGTTTGCACAAGAAATGGCATTGGCAATTAAGCAACATAATGGTTACGTACTAAAATTTGTTGGTGATGCAGTTATTGGATACTTTCTGCATACTAGTGTGTTAATAGCTGCTGACAATGCTGTCAGTTGTGCACAAAGAATGATCCAGATTATGGATCAAGGTGTAAATCCAATTTTAAATAATTATGATTATCCTGATTTATTGCTCCATATTGGATTAGATTATGGTGATAATATGATTGTGCGGTATGGTTCCGATAAAGAAAAATCACATGTTGATATTCTAGGACCTACAATGAATATTGCTGCTAAAATTCAAAGTATGGCAAAACCCCAACAAATTCTAATAGGTCATTATGTGTATGAAAAAATTCATCCTTCATTACAACAAAAATTCAAGAAAGAGAGTTGGAGTAAGAGTGAATGGAAATATAATGATAAAAGAACGGGAAAGCCATACACTGTTTATTCATTAGATGGTTAAACAGTAAACCTATCAGGACACTCTACATGTTCATAATGATGTTCTGTAAACTGATCATCAATAACATACATGACAATTTTGTGTAATTCACCGTGATGAATCACTCGTTCACATTTCAAACATGTTTTCTTTTCCTGTCTTAACATTTCTTAACAGAATTTTACGATCGCTATAAGGATCTGCGATCACATAATTTTGATAAAAAATTGATGGTAGTTAACAAACTTGAGTGTAAATCAACATGCTAATCCTCAAATATAGTAAATTTTTGACAAAAGTATGGATGAATTAAATAATAATTTACCTGATTCTGCGGTATACCCACCACATAGTAATCTACCTAAAGGCCTGGTTAATTTTAATACATTAAAAAGAAATTTTCTAAATGATGGTGCTGCAATGCTGCCAAAATTACAGGATTTCAATCAGATGTTTATGCAACACGCAAACAACCTTTTGAATATGAATGAGTCAGTATTTCCGCCAGGTCATCCACTATTTAATCGTGAAAAATCAATTTCCACACTAAAAGAAGAAAATGATAAACTTCTTAAAGAAAATATTGATTTAAAAAAACAGTTAGATGGTAAGAAATCTAAAAAATAATCTAATATTTACTCTAAAAACCTACTATATTTTCTAATAATTTGATTTACTAGATGATTTTCATCTGGGGATGGTTCAAAACCTTCTTTTTCTAATTTTGGTATAATATTCATTAACAATAATCTCTCATAACTTTCTAGATAATTTTGTGCCTCAGATTTTAAAATTTTTTCTAGAATTTCTACATTATCCATATTTGACATATTTTATTTTAACTTCTAAAATATATTAATTCAACATTCATTATGAATATATGAAAAAAAACTCTCTTGAGATATGGGAAAAATCACTTCTAGTTTACAAGAAAAATTCTAGTGAAATCAAAAATCTTTCAAAATCCATAAGATATGTTGGCGTAATCAATGAATATGGAAGAACGCTAGCTGGATCATTAAAATCTGGGATAAAACCACTTTTTACTAAAAATCAAATACGTGATGAATTCTTTGCAATTTCTAGTTTTATGAAATTACGGATGAGGGCAAAATCTTCTATTGGAAATTTAAATTATGTAATACTTAATCATAAAAAAATAAATTCTCTAATTCTACAAAATAACAAAGTAATATACTATATTACATTTCAAAAGAATATTATTCCATCAATATTATTAATTGAGAAAATTAGAAAAATAATTATGCCGGGGTAAATCCAACATAACCAGCTGTCTGTTGATCTTTTGCATCAGAAAAATCTGGTTCAAAAAGTGATATTAAATAATTATCAGGATCCACAAAAATGGCATTTTTTCCAGCATCTTTTTTCTGTATCTCACGATGAATTTTAACATCCTTTGACTTTAGTTCTTCTACTGCAGAATTAATATCGCCTACAATAAGTCCGACAAGTACACCGTTATGAATTGATGTACCTGAATGCGGCTCATCGTCAGTAGCAGGGTGAAGACTAAGAAGTGAGCCTCCACTCTGTCCTAAATCAACCCAATTTTCTCGTTGATTTTTAATTGGCATCCCAAGAATTTCATGATAAAAATGAAGCGATTTCTCAAGATCTTTTACAGCCAAAATAACATTGCTAACGCGTTTGATGTTCATAGCCTACCTTATTTAGAATGTGATAAAAATGTTAAGTATTAACTTCAACCATAGTTTCTGTTCTTTCTACGCCAGATATCTTTTGTATCATAGTGGTAATATCTTTAATCTCATTTAATTCATTAATAGATATAACAACAACAGCATCAAATTGACCACTTACTGGAAATGATTCTACAACACATCTAATTTTTCGTAATCTTGCAGCAATTAGTTTTTTTGGTGATTTAACCAAAATAATTGCCCTCACCAACCCAAATCAACCTCTACTTCTATCAATGTTTCAGTTGAAACAATTTCGTTTATTTTTTTTAAGTCAGTTACTATTTTGTTAATTTCATTAATCTTTCCATTTAAAATCACACAAATATCTGCACGGCCAGTAACAACCATAACATCTTTTGACACACTTCTCTTTTTCTTCAAAATCTGAAGAACTTTATCAACTGTACCCGCTCTCACGTTTATCATGCAAAGAGATTTCATGACATATTTTTACATTAGTAGCAATAAAGTTTGCTAATCAGATGATGCCTCTTGTGATCTAGCTTCTTCTAAAAATGCTCGTCTTTCTTCCATAACTGCTTCTTTATCAACAGTTAAATCGTCATCAACAATAACTATTCCAAAATCTGGTTCTGCGTCATCTTTTTTTAATTTTCTTTTAGTTTTTGAGGATTTTGTTGTTTTGGCAGATTTCTTTTTTGTTGTTTTGGCAGATTTCTTTTTTGTTGTTTTGATAGATTTCTTTTTCACAACCAATATAATCGAAAAAACCTAGATAATCATATATTAAAACATTCTCATTAATGTTAAACAGAAAATAAGTGCCGAGGGCGAGATTTGAACGCGCGACAGCCGCGTCTTCAGCGCGGTGCTCTCCCAGGCTGAGCTACCTCGGCATTAAAAAACTGAAAACTGAATTGAATTAAAGCGTATCCTTTGATGGTTTCCAAACAATATCATTAATGTTTTTTCGGCTGTTTAATGCTCGTGCTAATACAAACAACAGATCTGATAATCTGTTTAGATATATTGCTGCAATTTTGTTAACTTCTGTTTTTTGTGATAATGCAACAACATATGTCTCTGCTCTTCGTGATATAGTTCGTGACAAATGTAAAATTGATGACAAAAGTGTTCCGCCGGGAAGTATAAAACTACTTAATTGTGATAGTTCAGATTCAAATCTATCAATATCTTTTTCTATGGACAGAACCATATTTTCGTCGGTTCGAATATTTGTATTCGACATGTCAGGATTTGCTAAATCAGAACCAACAATAAAAAGATCATTTTGAATTTTAACCAGAATTTCTTTTATTTGATTATCCAAATCCATAGAAATTGCAATTCCTATTGCAGAATTTAGTTCGTCAACAGCTCCATATGACAATATTCTTTCATGTGATTTCCAAACTCTTGAATTATCAAAGAGTGATGTTTTACCATCATCTCCAGTTTTTGTGTATATTTTCACAAACAAATTCAAGAGTTATAATTAATTAAGGTATATCTTAAATTCAATTATTAATACTGATTTTCAAATGCAAGATTTAGATAATTTATTAAAATCTGCTAATAATTTGTTTTTTAAAAAACGTTTTAATGATGCAATAATACTTTATGATAAAATTTTAGAGTTTGATCCCCTAAACCTAGATGCGATTAATAACAAAGGATATGCACTAAGTAAATCCAAAAACTACCAAAACGCAATAAACTGTTTTAATATAGGCCTAAAAAATAACCCGCGCGAAAAATCATTATTAATCAATAAAATATCTGCCTTGAGAAAAATGAAACTATTTGATCATGCATTAAATAGTTGTAACATAATTCTAAAAAATAATCCTGATGAATTAATCATATTATATCATAAACTTAGAATTTTACATGAGATTAGAAATTATGAGGAGTCATTAAAAATTTGTAATAAAATATTAGATTTGTATCCAAACAATGGTGATGTTTTATTTGACAAGTCTTCCAATTTAGCATATCTTAGTAGAACCGTAGAATGTATTGAATCATTAAATTTAGCAATTATCGCCTCAAAGAAATTTAAGATTAAAGCGAAAAAAAGTAAATCGTTTCAAACTTATAAAAAAAATCCTAATTTTTTAAAATTGGTGAAATAATTTAGTTTTAATGTTAATTAAATTGATTTAAGGCATCTTGGAATTTTTCTACTGGCTGCGCACCAATAATTCTTATAAGTTCTTTATCATCAAAAACCAAGAATGATGGTGTGGAATCTATACCAATACTTCTTGCATAATCTCTATTTTTCATTACTTTTTCATAGTGAATATGATCAGTTAAACACTTGTTAAACTCTGAAATATTTAGATTTATAGAAGTTGCAAATTCGAGTAACGAATTCATATTCACCCAGCCAGTTCTTTCTCCCGACCAGTTATCGAAAAGTGAATTATGATATTCCCAGAATTTATTTTGATCTTGTGCACAGTATGATGCCTCTGCAGCCAGAATAGAGTCTGGCCCATTTAATGGAAAGTCTCTATAGACATACTTGACTTTACCTGTACTGATATATTCCGTGGATATTTCATTCAATGTAGTTTGATGAAATTTGTAACAGAATGTACATTGATAATCACCAAACTCTACAATTGTGATTTTTGCAGATGAATCACCAATTATTGGAGAACCGTTTTGCGTTAGCATGCCTGGGCTGAGTAATGAATGTGACGTATTGTCTGTCGCTGTTCCAGAAATATAGAATCCTAGAATTATTCCAAGTATGACAGGAATTATGATAAAAAATGTTGGTTTCAAATTATCTTTTGATTTTTCACTGTACTATTAAATGAGTCAAATGATGATCGCAAATTTCTTGTCATAATAGATTTAAATAGATTATTTTTGCCAGTCAATTGTTGTCACAAAATCAAAATTTAGTTACAAAATCTGCAGTGCCAAAACTAGCTATTACAGTACTAGCTGTAATCTTCACTATAGGATTATTTGTAGTTGGTTTTGATCAAGGACATATTTTTAGTCTAGTCATGGGCGAATCTGCGTTTGACGAAATGTTCATACATGAACTAACTCATGATTTAAGACATGCAGCTGGTTTTCCATGTCATTAATCTAAAAGAGGCTGATTCAAAATGAAGACTGGTCTCTTCATCATCATTGTTTTGTTATCTGGGTGCTTTGCAGGAACGATCTATGGTGCATTAAATCTTGTAATTGTTGAACCATATCTCGACGATGCCATAAATATAGAAAATCAAAATCTTTTCAAAGCTGGGGAAGCGGATGATGGCCCTCAATTCTGGGTAGAATATTATGAATATCGCTCATGGCAGAAAGGTGGACAAGTTTTAGCCGGTGCAATATTAGGTACATCTATAGGCTCATTATTTGGTATTGTCTATGCATTATCAAAGAATTCATTACCGAGTAAAAATAACGTTGGAAAAACATTGGTTTTAGGAGGTTTAATGTGGTTTACATTATTTGTCATCCCATTTTTGAAATACCCAGCAAATCCTCCTACAGTTGGTGATGGAGAAACCGTACTTTTACGTGGTATTTTGTATGTATCGTTTATTGCTATCTCTGGCTTACTAGCAGTTGGATTTTATAAAATATTCAAAAGGTTAAGAGATAGAAAAAGAATTGTTGCGTTTGTTGGATATGCTGTAACGATTACTGTAATATTTATCATAATGCCTGAAAATCCAGATGAAATGACTACATCATTAGAACTTATTAATGGATTTAGGGTTGTTGCATTTTTAACAAGTACTGTGTTTTGGTTTGCGCTTGCACTAATACTAGGAGCATTTTGGCAAAAAACTAATCCTGATATTTCTAATACTTAAACTATGATATGTTCTAAATTCCAAGAATATGGAATTATAGGAAATAGTTTATTAAATGAACAAATAGAATTTTTTTATGGGTAAACATCTAACACTACCTCAGCTAAAAAAATATGATGTAACACAAAAAGTAATTGAGATGTTAGCTGATGCAGAATCAAGAGCAATATTATTTTCAATTATACGTAAAGGTAAAACAGCAGCTGAACTTTCTGAAAAACACAAAATCCCATTAAGCTCAGTTTATAAAAAAATATCAGATTTAGAAGAATTAACACTGATAAAAGTTGATAGTTGGGCAATTTCTGATAAAGGAAGAAGATTTAAAATTTACAAAAGTAGAATTAAAGATGCAGAAATTAATATAAAAAAACCAGAGCCCGTGTTATCATTATCTCCAAATGTATAACAAAATGAAAAAAAGTGTAATTAGACAGGCATTACCAAAGCCAAATGTATTACAATTAAGTCAATATGATATAACACAAAAAATAATGGAATCATTAGTTAATGCATGTCATAGATCAGTTCTATATTCAATAATTGAAGATTCGAAAGACGCAAATGAAATTGCAAAAAATTTGAATATTTCATTATCCGCCGTCTATAAAACTTTAAACCAATTAGAAGAATTAACACTAATTCAAGTTGAAAAATTCATATTCACAGATGGTAAAAAAACTAAATTGTATAAAAGTCGAATAGGGCGTGCTGAAATAAAACTTGAGAATAATGATGCAACATTACATTTATTTCCAAACAAAAATTTTAACCAAAATGATGTATAATGACACACCTTTCAACCCATAGTTTACATGATGCTGCACAAATGGGTATGCGTGCAGCTATAGGTGTTATTTTTATCGTGCATGGATTTGGTAAATTTGCTAATCCTGGTTTTGGTGGATGGATATCCAGTATGGGAATACCAGCTGAAATGCAAATTCCTATTGCACTTGCAGAATTTATTCCAGGAATACTATTACTTATCGGTGTATTAACCAGAATTTCTGCCTCAATAATCTCAATTGTGATGTTAGGCGCAATATTTCTTGTAAAGGGTGCATCAAGTCTTACTGGTGAACATGGCTATGAGTTTGATTTGATACTACTTGCAGCGTGTCTAGTAGTGATAGTTGCAGGACCTGGAAGAATTTCTCTGTCTTATGTACTGAAAAAGGTTCCAAGAGTATTGCAGTAACTTAGGTAGTTATTTCTTTCAGCATATCTTTTGATTCAGCTATCTTAATTTCTCGCGCAATTCTTTTTCCCATACTCATATTCTCATTGAATAATAATGAATAGTATGGTGAACCATCCATATAGATATTAGTTCCTGCAACAATTCTTGCTGAAAATTCAAACGATGTAAATTTAGCATTTTCGTCATAGACTCCTTCGATACAAAATGGACCATTCATACCTGGAGAAACAACTCTTTTTGCAGCCGCAACAAAATTCTCACCCATTGTATACACTTCATCTAATAATGATTCTCTCAAAACTAGTGGGCTATTTCCAATTACGTTAAACGATGGAACCTTGTTTGATTTTAATTGTTGTTCTGCTGGAATTCTACCAAGGCCTTCAATATCTGATTCATGTCTTTGATCAACTCCAAAGAATT
>CAYVWD010000066.1:0-3158 GCA_964455405.1 uncultured Candidatus Nitrosopelagicus sp.
TAATCTTTAGAATTATTTCCATTTGCAGCATCTTCAAGGCATTTGATCATAGGCAATTTTTGCCCTGTGAGATATCTTACTAATGCACCACCTGCAGTACTGATATGATTTACCTTATTTGCCAAGTTATATTTTTTTAGGGCAAAAGTAAGATGCCCACCACTTACGATAGATGTGGCCATCGAATTTGCTACAGATTCTAATAATGATTTTGTTCCGTACTGGAAATTTTCTTTCTCAAAAAAGCCAGCCGGACCACTGATGAAAACAGTTCCAGCGCCTGAAATCATTTTTGAATAATAATCTAATGTTTTTTGACCAACGTCAAAAATCTGATCATCCTTAGTTAGATCACGCACATCAATCTCTAATCTACCTCCATCCTTATTTACTGCAATATCAACTGGTGTCGAAAAAACATCTGGGTACTCACCAATAAGTGTATGAGCTTCTGAAACTAATTTGTCCTCATTCTTGACATTTAATGCAAATTTGATCCTGCCTTGTGCGCGAAGAAATACATTTGCTATAAGTCCAGTTAACAGAACATGATCTGCTCTTTCTTTTTCAATCAACATTTTAAGTGCATTTAATCGATCATCAACTTTTGAGACACCAAGAATTATTACAAACGGTGATTTTGCAACAGTAAGTATATTCTCTAATTGCATTACTTCTTTTTCAACTAATTTTCCAGCACATGTAGGAAGAACTTGGGCAAATCCAACCAGAGATGGATGTGTTCTATGTGCGCTAGGAAACGAATCAAGCACAAATAAATCAAACAGATCTTTTAACCTCTGAACCATTATAGTCTTTGCACTTTCTGCTAATGTAAATTCATAATTCTCCTCTGCACACATTCTTAGATTATCTAAAAGGATTATCTCATCATTTTTCATATTTTTTATTTCATTTTGTGCATGTGTTCCAATTACATCACAAACATACTTTATTTTTTTATCACAAAATTTTTCTAATTCTTTTGCATGATTTTCCATACCAACAAAATCATCTCGACCAACTCTGCCTTGGTGTGATATAATTACAATTTTTGCACCATCAAGTGCATTTACAGTTATAGCAACATCTTCGATCCTTTTATTCCCAGTAATTTGTTTTGTTTCCGGATCTATTGGTACATTCATGTCAACTCTTAACAAAACGGTCTTACCTTTAACGTCAAAATCGTCTAATGTCCTAATCTTCACACTCTGTGTTTTCCGAACCGGTTAAAATTCGTTTATCCGATCAAGTATTGGTTGAGAAAGATAGTCATGGATTGATAGTTCAGATATTATAATAGTGCATTCAAAAATAATTGAGATAGTAATTGCAAAATATGTTATTTGGCATTCGTTCTAGATCATTTGTTTTACTCCTTACTACATTCCTATTATTAACTATAATTGCAATTTCTCAGGTAACGTTTGAATCAGAAAAACAGTTTATGCAGTCAGTACAGAATGCTTCTGGAAATTATGTTATAGATCTTGGTGTATGGCTGATTACAGAATCAGGTAATGTTTTTGTGCTGTTACCGTTTAGTATTATTTTACTCATCATACGACGGACAAGAAGAATTGGTATGACTCTTTTAATCCTTCTAGTTATTTCAACGATACTAACAGGGTATATCAAATGTGGAGTTGATCGTGATAGACCATTTTTGACATGGGAAGGTACTGAATTACCAATAAAAATTGAGCCAGATAGTTTTTCATTATTTTGTGAGGGAAAAAGCTGGACTGCAGGATTCCCATCTGGTCATGCAGCCAGGGCAGCAATGTTTGCATTTGTTCTTGTCTATGCATTATCAGAAAGGTATCCTGGTTGGTGTAATCTAATTTGGTTATATCCAATCTTGATCTGTTTTAGTAGAGTTTATGTGCTCCAACATTATCCCTTGGATGTTATTGGTGGAACTATATTAGGAATTTTTCTGGCTGGCATAGTATCAAACAAATTAAGATTACATCAAATTTTTAACTCAACTAAAACCTAGTTTTTCTAAAATTTGCTGATTTACAAAAACTGTAGCATAGTGTTCTTTATCTTCATGATAGGTCCAATATTTCACATTTCGATCCTGCTCTGTTTGTCGTAACGCAAATGTAACTGTAGTAGTAACTGTATAGCCAATTCGTTTAGCTCGCTTTTCATCATTTTTTGGCATTAAAACTTTGAATCCCTTATCTTCTGTGGTAAAACCGATCTTCACCATCTCATATGCAGCATCAGATGCATCTTTCTCATCTTTTAGATCAAACGTTTTTGCTATAGGAATTTTTGAAGGATGGAACTCCATACATAGATTTTTCCCTAGCATAAATAATATTTTTTCTAAAATAAGTCAAAAATCTTTACAGAAGAGTCAAAACCCAACATTCACATCAATTTAATCAAGGAAAAATTGTGATTTTTTGATGGCTACACTTGCGTCAACAGCAAAAAAACTGTTAGCACAGAAACAGGAATTTAGTAAAATTAGACGCTCTACTGAAAAAGAATTTCAAAAAGCAAAAGCGACTTCTAGGAAATACACATCATCATTAAATTCATTGCAGAAAAAAGTTGCTTCATCACGAGATCAAATTGAAGATATTAATCAACTACTTAACCAAAAAATATCTCAACTTGATAGTATTCAGCGATTAAAAAAAGCAGCAGAAGAAAGACTACATCTGGAAATTCAAAATAAAGAGCAATTAGAAAGTGAGGCCAGTTTTTCAGATACAGCTGATGATAAACAAAATATTCTATCACGAATAAGTATGATAGATGGAGTTATTGCTGATATCAAAAATGAGATTAAGCAAAGAGCTCCTACGGAGAAAAAACTAATTCAAATCATAAATGAGATAAACAATTCAAAATCAAAAATTTCAAATACTGTTAAAAAGAACCTAGACTCGAAACCCAAATTAGTTAATTTAGTGAAAAACAGTTCAATCAAGTTTCAACAAACTGCTAAAAAATTTCAATCTAGTCAAAAGCGTGAAGAATTTGTAAAAAATAGATTAACCAAAGTTTCATCTGAATTATCTGAATTAATGAAAAAACGTCCAAAAGCTAAACCAAAAGCTAAACCAAAAGCTAAAAGATCAAAAGCAAAAAAAAAAAAAACAAAAAAAAAAACAAAAAAAAAAAATAATAAA
>CAYVWD010000067.1:0-10469 GCA_964455405.1 uncultured Candidatus Nitrosopelagicus sp.
GGTGTAATGGCAAAGGATTACATCTTGAAAATCATAGGTGACATTACAACTGAAGGTGGAGCTGGAAAAGCAATGCAGTTTGGTGGAAATGGAATCTCTGATATGTCAGTTGAATCTCGTTTAACACTTACTAATATGACAAACGAGGCTGGAGCAAAAAATGGAATTATAGAACCAGATCAAAAAGTATTTGATTACATTGAGAAACGTGGAATAACAAAATACAAACCAGTTTTTGATGATGATGATGCACAATATGAAAAAACATTCGAGTATGAAGCATCAGAGATTGAACCTCTAGTTGCTAAACCATTCTCACCAGATATTGTGTCCGTTGTAAGAGAAACTACTGGAATAGAACTTGACAAGTCGTATATTGGTTCTTGCACAGGCGCTAAGTATGAAGATTTGTTAGCGGCTGCAAGAATATTAAAGGGTAAAACAGTCAAAATCAGGACTGAAGTTCTTCCAGCAACAATTTCTATTTACAAAAGAGCAACTCAAGATGGTTTAACGCAGATTTTTATTGATTCAGGAGCAGTAGTTGGTCCTCCTACATGTGGCGCTTGTTGTGGTGCACAGATGGGTGTTTTAGATAAAGATGAAGTTTGTGTTAGTACAACTAATAGAAATTTTCCAGGTCGTATGGGGCATATAGAGTCAAAAACATATCTTGCATCTCCATTAGTTGCCGCAGCTTCTGCGGTTACTGGAAAATTAACTGATCCAAGAGATGTGTAATGAAAGGCAAAGTAATAAAATATGCACAGGACAATATAGACACTGACGTTATTTTACCAGGTCCTTACCTCAAACTTCATGAACATGCTGAATTAGCAGAACATGCTATGGAAGGACTAGATTCTGAATTTCATTCTAAAGCAAAAAATGCCAATATCATTGTCACAGGTAATAATTTTGGTTGTGGTTCATCACGTGAGCATGCCCCAATTGCACTTAGCGCTAGTGGGATTCAAGCCGTTTTAGCATTATCCTTTGCACGAATTTTTTATAGAAATTCAGTAGATGGTGCATATCTATTACCAATTGAGATTGACGAAAAAACATACTCAAGTATATCGGAAAATGATGAATTAGAAATAGATACAGATGGTAATTCAATTAAAAACATTACC
This sequence comes from uncultured Candidatus Nitrosopelagicus sp., assembly GCA_964455405.1. GTDB lineage: Archaea > Thermoproteota > Nitrososphaeria > Nitrososphaerales > Nitrosopumilaceae > Nitrosopelagicus. The sequence continues at coordinate 1,137 of CAYVWD010000067.1, forward strand.
AAGAATGAAAGTTATCCAATGAAACCATTTCCAGAATTAATTAAAAAAATTATTGATGCTGGTGGTCTTTTCAGATATACTGAATAAATTTACATTCTATCGGTAGGATTTTTGTTTTCGCCTACGTGCACCTGAGCCACCAAATTTCTTTGGTTCTTTTCTTCGTGCATCTCCACTAATTAGATACTTATCATATTCAATTATCATATCTTTCAATTGCTGCCTGGTTGATTTATTGAATGGGTGATCTTTTGGTTCTTTTTTTGATTTTGTCCATCCTATCAATGCTCTAGAAATTGCTGTTGCAGATGAATATGCTTGACCCATAAATCCACCGCCTTTCACTCTTACTGAAATGTCTACTTTATCTCGAAATTCTTGACCAATTACCTCTAATGGTGCAAGCATTACCTCTCTAGCAGTTTCAGGATTTATCATCTCTACTGGAATATTGTTAATTCTAATTTTTCCATCCCCTTTTGTAATGTAAACATGTGCACTAGATGTTTTTCGTGATGCAAAATAGATTTCAGTCTTTGGAATCAAAAGTTGGTTCCTCCAATGTAACGACTTAGTTCAGCCATAGTAGTGTATCTTGAAGAGGCTTTCGTAATTTTTGATTTTTCGAATTGAATTTTTTCGAAGCCTTTTACTTGTTGCGGAACACCAATGTATGTGCGTAGTCGTGCAAGATCTGTTTTTTTCGAAGGGTTTTCTTTTGGTAACATCCCTCTAATCATTCTTTTAATGATTGTATCTGGCCGTCTTGGATGAAAGGGTCCATGTCTAGGATGTATGATGCTTGCAATTTTCAAAAAGTCTTCATATTCACCAACAATACTTGATTTTTTACCACTAATCATAATTTTCTCACAATTCACTATAGTAACTCTATTTCCCTTTCGTAAAAGTTTGGCAACATTTGAGCAAAGTCTTCCAGCGATAAGATTTGTACCATCTACTACTATCGGTTTACTGAGATCAACTAACTGCTGTTGTTTATTAACCAATTATTTTTACTCCTTTACCGGTTGGAAATCTCTCAATCATATCTGAGAATTTCAAGATTTCGCCACCAGCTTCTTTAATTTTTTTAGCCGCAGAATTTGAAATTGAAAATGAAGATACCAATATTTTATGTGATAATTTACCTGTACCCAATATTTTTCCTGAGATAACAACTGCACTTCCATCATCTGTTAGCATATCAATTTTTTTCAAATTGATAGCTTTCTTATTTGAATTTGATTTTAAGGCATTTTTTGCAATTTTTAACCAAATAGGGGCTTCATTCGTTTTAGAAGCAGATTTTAATTCTTTTACTAACTGTACTAGATTATTTTCCATTAGACAAAGCACTAAATTACCCAAATATAATGTGTATGACACTCTACTTTAACTCAGATACAAAATTTTTGAATTCGTTTAAGCGTTTTGATAACTCTTCAACACTAGACAAAACAATATGTTGTGGTTCAAGAGAACCGGTTGTTTCAACCGTCAAAATTCGCTCATCTTCATTATCTGATTCTGTTAAAGTAGAAATGTTAGCGGAATTCCATTTTGCGTGTTCAGTACCTCTTCCAAGTCTAGCATAAGCTTCTAACTTTAATTTTTGACCTGGCGCAAGTGTCACAATAGGAATTTTATCAGAGATTGGTTTTATCACATCATCTTGAGATTTTAAATCACCAGATAGTATTGTTCGTGTTTCATTGGTTTCCCCAGAATCAAGTGTAAGCATAATTCTATCAGATTCATTGTCTTGTTGTACGGCAGAAAGTTCTGTTTTCAGCGGAATTAAGCCTAATCTATGTACAATTCCTTCATCAGCAAGAACCGATGAATTCATCAACATATCTACGGTATCAATCGCATAGATTGGTACTCCATTCAAACAAATTCTTCGTAATGCATTTGCATATTGCAACGGAATTCCCTTTAGTTTAACTGACACCTTTTGCTCATTTTGTGATATGATATTTAATGACAAATCTTAATCAAAAAGTTTGAAAGTCCAAATAAATACTTTCGTTGTATTCATCATAGATAAATACGAAATACACTTTCATCAGTTATAAAATGACCGATAAAGTTACCATAGTTAGATATACCTACAGTGGTGATAAATTTGAACTTATAGTAAAGCCAGATCCCGCCTTTGATTACAAATTAGGAAAGATTACAGAACTTTCTAAGATTCTTGTTTCAGATGAGATCTATACTGATTCAAGTAAAGGTATGAGGGCAACAAATGAAAAACTTGAAAAGATTTTCAAAACTAGTGACGGAATGAAAATTGCAGAAATAATAATGAAAAAAGGCGAATTAAATCTTACAACTGAACAGAGGAGAAAGATGATAGCAGAAAAGCGAAAACAACTTGTAACATTTATAGCAAAAACATATGTTGACCCACGTTCTCATTTACCACATCCTCCACTAAGAATAGAACAAGCAATGGATGATGGAAGAGTATCAATTGATCCTTTCAAAAATGTTGATGAGCAAGTGAAAGATGTAGTTGAAAAATTAAGGCCTATAATTCCATTAAAATCTGAAAATACTGTTTTAGAAATTTTAATACCAGCTCAATTTGTTGCACAATCCTATGCTGTTTTAAAATCTACTGGCATACTAAAAAAAGAAGATTGGCAATCAAATGGTTCACTAAAAGCAATACTAGAAATACCTGCTGCAGCAAGACCAAATGTGATAGATAGATTAGGTTCAATTACTAAGGGTACAGCAACTGTTGAGGTATCTAAATGAGTAAAGAAAAAAAACGTCATGTTATTCCTGGTGAAGTGATAGTTTCTGGTCCATATAGAGCTGAGCAAAATACTGTAATGGAAGGAGATAAAATTATTGCAACATCTATCGGTCTTTCTGATATACATGATGGAAGTGTGAGAGTGATTCCTTTAACTGGTGGCTATTATCCAAAAGATGACGATCTAGTTATTGGGAAAATCATTTCTCATTCTGCAATGTCATGGGAGGTTGATATTAATTCATGTTACTCTGGAATGCTTCCAGCAACTGATGTCTTTGGAAGAGACTTTTCATCTCATTCTGATGATCTTTCCTCCAAATTACGTAATGGTGATCTTATTGCTACAAGAATTGTGAACTCTGATAAAACACGTGATCCTCTATTAACAATATCTGGCAGAGAGTTAGGTAAAATTGATTCTGGTGAATTGATAGAAATATCTCCAAGTAAAGTTGCAAGGCTAATTGGTAAACGTGGTTCAATGATTCAAATGATTGAAGGTGAAACGCATGCACAAATTACAATTGGGCAGAATGGATTAATTGTTGTCTCTTGTGAGGATTCAGATGGATTATTAAAGGCGATAAAAGCAATTGATTTAGTTGAAGAAAAAGCACATGTTGCAAATTTAACAGATCAAATAAGTGATATGCTAGAATTAAAAAGTGATTAAAATGGGTGGAAGAGATACAGATATTGTTCTATTAGATGAAAATGGAATTAGGTGTGATGGAAGAAAAATAAATGAAACAAGAAAAGTGAGTATCAAAGCCGGTGTACTAAAAAATGCTAACGGTTCAGCATACATTGAATTTGGCGAAAATAAAATACTTGTAGGTGTTTATGGCCCACGAGATGTTCATCCAAAACATTTGTCTGATTCAGATACTGGGATTCTACGCTGTAGATATCATATGTCACCATTCTCAGTAGGCGAAAGAAAAAATCCAGCCCCTTCTAGGAGGGAAGTTGAAATTAGTAAGGTAATCAAAGAAGCTCTTCAACCTGCTGTTATGTTAAAACAGTTTCCAAGAACTGCTGTTGATGTTTATATGGAAATATTACAAGCTGATGGCGGCACTCGGTGTGCTGCACTTACAGGTGCATCTGTTGCACTTGCAGATGCTGGAATTCCTATGCGTGATTTAGTAGCTGGATGTGCTGCAGGTAAAGCTGCAGATACCGTTATACTTGATGTAAATAATGAAGAAGATCAAGCAGGTCAGGCTGATCTTCCAATAGGATACATGCCAAATCTTGAAAAAATAACTCTTTTACAATTGGATGGTGTTTTAACTCCAGATGAATACAAAAAATGTATAGAAATAGGAATAGATGGGTGTAAGCAAGTCTACGAAATTCAAAAAAAGGCATTACAGGAAAAATATTTCTCAAAAGGTGATAATGATTAATGGCAGATTCTAAAATTATTGATCAATTGAAAAAAAATCAAATTCTGGAACTACTAAAAGAAGAAAAACGGATTGATGGTAGAGCATTTGATGAACCAAGAGAGTTAACTATTGATATTGGTGTTGTACCTAAAGCAGAGGGCTCTGCTAGGGCAAGATTAGGAGATACTGAAGTTGTGGCAGGTGTTAAAATTCAGCCTGAAAGACCATTTCCTGACACAGGTGATCAAGGAATGCTCATTTGCACTGCAGAAATTTTACCTATTGCACATCCTAACGTTGAAACTGGACCACCATCACCACCAGTAGTTGAACTTGCAAGAGTGACAGATAGGGGTATAAGAGAAAGTAAAATGTTAGATATGAAACAACTAGTTTTAGAAAAAAACAAATCTGTTATTGGAATTTTTTGCGATAATGCAGTAACCGATCATGATGGAAATCTTTTTGATGCATGTTCCTACGCAACAACCGCAGCAATAAATTCATGCAAAATTCCAAAATATGAAATGAAAGATGATTTACCTACAAAAATAGAGAATGAATTTGTTGATCCACCAATTTCAACATTACCAGTTTCTGTTACAATGGCAAAGATTGATGACTACATAATTGTTGATCCAAATCTTGATGAGTGGTCAATCATGGATGCACGTATTACTATCACTACAAATTCAGATGGAAATGTGGTTGCACTTCAAAAAGGTGGCATGGATGGATTTACCCAAGATGAACTTGTAAAGTGTGCAGAAATTTCTGTTAAAGTTGGTTCAAAAATACGAGAGATTATAAAACAAAGTAATTCTGGTGTAAATTAGATGGTAAAAAAGCAAAAACCACTAAAAGGGTTGGGTGCTAGATACGGTATAAAACCTAGAAAACAATTTACTCAAGTACATTATTTGTTGAAAAATCAAAGAAAATGTCCTGAATGTGGTGGTTCTGTTATACGAGAGGCTGTTGGGATTTGGTCTTGTAAAAAATGTACATTCAAGATATCTGGAACAGCTTATGACGTTAAATTTTAGTGCAAATATAGAATTTTCTTCCGGAAAAGTAACAAAAGCAATTTTTGATTCAATCTCCATAGACAATAAATTCTATCCTGAAAATCCAACAAAAACTAAAATTTCTTACAAAGAAAAAATTTTAATCAAAATTGAATCAAAACAAATCCCACATCTTAGAGCAAATCTAAATTCCACTTTGAGACTTATACAGGCATCACATAATACAATCAGCCCGGTAAAGAGATAATAAAACAATAATTGAAAATACATCATGTCATCAGGTCAACAAATGCCACCTTGGTTACAAGAACAGATTGCAAAAATGCAACAGGCACAACAAAGCCTCCAGTCAATATTAGCCCAAAAACAACAGGTTGAAATGGAAAAAACTGAATCTGAGCGTGCACTGGAAGAATTACAAAAAGTTAGTGATGACGAACATGTTTTTAAATTTGCTGGAAATATCATGATAAAATCTAATAAACAAAAATTGATTGAAGAATTAGAAGAAAAAAAAGAGTTATCTAAAACACAAACAACTGTTTTAACAAAACAAGAGGAACGATTAAAATCAAGTCTTCAAGAGCAGGAAAAAAAAATACAAGAAATGTTAAAAAATCCAGCATCTGGAAATAAACCATCACCAGATAACCCATAAAATTCCAATAAGATATTAACAATCTCATTTTATAGTTTTTGTGAAAATAGAAGATATTCGTATAGTCATTGATGAACGAGAAAGAAAAAGTGGGATACCAAAATTACTAAAGGCGATAGGTGTTAATGTTGAACTGAAAACACTGCCAATTGGTGATTATATTGTATCACCTGAAACAGTTGTAGAAAGAAAAAGTATTCATGATTTAATGTCATCAATTTTTGATGGTAGATTATTTGATCAATGTAATAGATTGAAGGATCATTTTCAATTTCCAATTATTTTATTAGAAGGAGATGTTGATGAAATTGAAAGTATAACTGAAAATCCATTAGTGTTTTATGGTGCGTTATCAACAGTTGCAATCGATTTTAAGATTCCAATTATACCAACACCTAATGCGTCTCATACTGCAAAATTACTCATATCACTAAGTTCAAGAAAGGAGTCAGTTAAAGGACCACTTATCAAAAAAATAAAAAAATCAAATAATATACAAAAACAACAGTTATCTGTATTATGTAGTTTACCGGGAGTTGGAGAAAAAACTGCAATAAGAATGCTTGAGAAATTTGGAACTCCATTTAAGGTTTTTTCTTCATCCACGAAAGATTTAGCAAAGATTACAGGTTTGGGAGAATCTCGTGCAATTAAAATTAAGAAAATGTTAGAAATGAAAAATAAACACGCTAAACCATCAAATCAAAAAACATTACATGACTCTTAATTTTTTTTGATTAATTTTTTTCTTAATTTATTTCCACAATTCGGACAAATGGATTTATCTGAACTAATTCCGCAAGGAGAGCAATAGTGTATCCACTTACCGATAGTTTCAATTCCTTTAGTCATAAGTGGTTTAATTATTATTCCAGTTTGTTTTGCAACATTAGATACAGCATAGTCATCTGAAATTAACTCGGTATCCAATTCTAACGATAATGCTATAGAAGATATATCTCCATCTGATAAGCTATGGAGATCACCAGTTTCTTTTGCGGAATTTCTAACTTTTCTTAAAAATTCATGATTTGGTTCTTGAATTATTAGTCGTTTGGAATCAAGTAGTATTTCCAACGCACCATGATTATTTTTAATATGTTTAATCTCATCATACACTAATGATGTAACATAGTATCTATCTTGTGAGCTAAATGGAATTCCAGCATAAAATGCTGTTGCATCAAGTACCTTAAAACCCAAGTTTGTTCATCTGTCTTAGACCTTTTTTCTTCAGTCTAACAAAAACTGCTTGTTTTTTGAATTTCTTTATTGTGATTTTTTCTTCAAATCCAGCTGATTTTATCATCTGTGCATCCATAACTATATTGCAATCATGCGAACAGTTTATCTCAATTTTTTCATCAGGTACAACTATTGATGGTAATCGATGAACCGGTGCCACTGGTGTAATTATTAACACATCAAGACTTTCATGTAATAATGGCCCCCCAATTGAAAATGAATGACCAGTGGATCCACTAGGTGTTGATATTATAACTCCATCCATTTTTTGTTGGACTGTATCACTTTGGAATTTTATTTCAAACTCGGCGGTTTTTGTTAGATTTTTTCTATTTACATAAATTTCATTTAGTGCAGGTGCAAATTCTTCACCGCCACATGAGGCGACTACTCTAGTTCTTTTATCCAGCCAAATTTTATTTTTATTTATGGCGATGATAGCATCATCTATTTCATCTAGTGTAATTTCAGATAAAATCCCTCTGTTTCCTCCGACATTAATTGTCAATATTGGCGTTTCATTTCGTAGATTTCTAAATGTACGTAGCGTTGTACCATCACCACCAAGTGTGATTGCCAGATCAAGTTTGACTTTAGATAACTGCTCTAATGATTCAATTTGATTTGAACCTTCAACTTCAACAGGTGCAATTGTGTACACACCTATTTTTTTTGATAGCAGTTTTCTTGCCACCATTTTTGCAGCGTCTTCAGAGATTTTCGAGCCGAATTTACTTACTATAACTACTTTGTTCAGTTTCAAGCGTTCTTTACAAGTTATTTCGTATTTAAAAATCATTTACCTATATCCTCGCCTAGGCACTGATAAGATATTTAAGTCAAATACAACCAAGTATGTTAGAGGCATAAGAATGTCATTACTATTGAAAGATCGAGTTTACACAATGGAGGCACCAACAGCTAAAAGAGGTGTATATCCACTACATGGTTACAAACTTGGTCTTTATCGCTTACCAATTAAATTAGAAGAAGAACTTGAAATTCAGTCAGTTCATGATGGATTGAAAAATACATTTGATATGGATATGTATGCAGATAGAATTTTTGCAACATACTCATGGACTGAAGAAAATATGTCTGACAAACATGCTAAAGGATATGAAAAAATAGATCTTAGCGTAACCGTTGAAATTGTGACTGGGGAGGTTGTTGATATTATATATCAAATATTTCCAATTGACAAGTTTGGTGATGCGCCATGGATCAAAGATTATAAAAAGAAGGCAGATCATTTCGCAAAAATGATTACAGACACAATTCTCAGAAATACAATCCTTTCCGATAAAATGGTTGAAGCATTAATGAAGACAGAAAATATCACAGAGGATGAGGCATTTGTAAAATTAGAGCAATTAACCCCCCTCGCACAAATTGTACCAGATGCAAAACCAGTTCCAGTTAAAAAAGAACCAGTTGCTTTGGATGTTGCTGGAGGACCAGCACAAGAATGGCAAGGAGGAGATGTGAAACCAGGACCAATTGATGTTGACTATAAAACAAAGATGAAACAGTCTCCATCATTCTAAGCACCATCAGGTCATGAAATCAAGACATGGGGTCGTGTTGGTAGTGATAATGGAATAATGGGTGTTTGGGGAGAGTATGTTTCAGTTGATTATGATATTTGTGTTGCAGATGGTGCTTGTATCGATGCATGTCCTGTAGGTGTTTACGCATTTGCAGACTTCCCTGGAAATCCAGGATCTGATAAGAAGCCACTAATGGGAGGAGAACCAGATTGTATATTTTGTTTAGCATGTGAGGGTGTTTGTCCTCCTGAGGCAATAAAGATCTTCCCACAGGACTAGACCTTCATTTCAAATATAAGTACCAGCAAGAGGTTTTAGATGTTAAGCCATGGAAGGTAATCCATTTACACAATTTATTTTTCAGATATTCATTTTCTGTGCAATTCTAATTATTGGTTATACTTGTAATTTTTACTACTTGGCATTTTTGTCAAGTAGGAGAAAAGATGAGAACTCAATAACAGAAATTGGTGAACCTACCATAACAGTTCAGTTACCGATATATAATGAAAAGTATGTTGCAACTAGATTAGTTGATGCGGTATGTGCACAAGATTATCCTAAAGATAAATTAAAAATTATGGTTTTAGACGATTCTGATGACGAGACAGTAAATTTAATGCACCAAACAGTTCTCAAATATCAAAGTCTTGGATTTGACATATTACATGTCAGAAGAGGA
>CAYVWD010000068.1:0-4913 GCA_964455405.1 uncultured Candidatus Nitrosopelagicus sp.
ATTTTCAACAAGCAATAATGAGTATGGTTGGTTCTTCATTCGCAATAATCTTTTTTGCCAATAATTTCCAAAAATTCCATCAGTTCTAATTGTGTTAACATTATCCCAAAGAGTTAAAAATTGAAAGTCAAAAACATCTGAATCAGGATAGAGTGTTGATATTTCTTCAAATAATATATCAGATGCATTGGGCATAAAAATCTCATCACCATCAATTGATAAAATAAAGTCAGGATTATTTTTTCGTGCTGTTTCAAAAAGATAATTTCTATCGCGTACTTCATCTAGCTCAGCTCCTCTTGGTTTTATTATGTTAGAAACTTTGTCAAAACTTGAACAAATTTCAGCAGTTCTATCAGTAGAATTATCATCTAACACAATAATTTCAGAGCAGAAATCAACTACAGATTTTATAGATTGTCCAATGAACCTTTCTTCATTTTTTATTCTGTATATGGCAGTAATTTTTGGCTTGTTCATAATTAAATAAAATAAAGGAATAAGTATTTAATTTTCACGAATACTAGCTATATAGTAATACGTTTTCCATGATAATAATCAACTAAATTTTGCAACATATTCTAACTGCTTTGCAATATTCTATATTCATCCGAATCTAATAGTTTTTTTCTTAAATCATCTATTGTCATTTTCCGATTTTCGAGAAGTGCAGAAAAGTGTGTTAAGCCCTCTCTGTCTGCATCTCTGTGAAGTATTTCTAGGTAAAGTTCATTCACAGTTTTTTTTGATGAAGTGTCAAATACTTTATCATGATCAACAAAACTAGAAAGAGCTGCATTCTTTCTTTGTAATGATTCTTTCTCATTAACAAGTTCCTTAATTTTTTTTTCTTGTTTTATTATTTTTTTCTGGATATTTTGTATCTTGTTGTCAGATTCAGTATACTCATGAATTTTGGAATACATATTATGATAAAATTCCTTTTTAGATGATATTATGTCATTTGAAGTGGATTCTGTAGTGTTAATGATGGATTCTCCATTCAAAAATGATGATATATTAGCGATTAGGTTACTCATTCCTTTTTTTTCTTCATTGCCTAATGCTACAGATGAAGAATCGGATCTTAGTATGTATTCTCTAATTTCAAATATCAATCTAGATGCAATATCAAATTTTTTATTTGATCTGTATTTTGTAAACTCTTTTAATGATGATAAGAACAAGTCATCATTTATTTCTGTATTTAGAACAATATTGTAGAGATAATCATTTGATATTGCATATTGGTATTTGAAAAATCTGAACCAATCAAAAAAATAAAGATGTGTTTTATTTACATATTCAAAATCCACCAATGTAACATTTTCATCATCTACAATGAGGTTTCTAGATATGAAATCTCCATTGGTGTATCTTTTTGAAATCTTTTCATTTTTGAAATTTTGTAAGAATATAGATATGCATTTCCTTATTGTAAGAAGTTCATTTTCACTAGGAGAATAAAGTTCAATGAATCTATCAAGATTCTGATCCAGTTCCTTGTTAAGATCAGCAAAGGTGGATGGTTCAAGTGAATTATTCAAATGTTCGTATAGTGATATTATTTTATGAATTATTGATTTAACTAAATCTTGAGAAGGATTATCAGAGATATATCGCTCGAGATTTTTTCCATTAACTCCTTCTTCAATCATAATTTCATTATCATTTAACATCAAAATTCCTAATGGTTTTGGAATTCCTTTACCATCACATTTGTTATAAATTATTTCTTGTTTTTTGAACTGATCTTGTATTAATCCATGTGGTACTTTATAGAATTTTACCGTTATAGATGGTATACCATCATGTAATATTAAAAAAACAATTTTACCTTTTTCGTACGACTTGTAACCACCAGTACTGATCATTACATAAGATAATTTTTTGTTTGTATCAAAATATTGAGTATATTTAGAATCATTTTTCAGTGAATTTATAATAGATTTAATCATCAAAATCACTTTTGTGCAACCATAGAGTAAGATGAATAGAAATTTGATAGTTGGTCAGAAAAAATCTCGTAGAGATATTTTAATTTTTCACTATATTTACTTCTTGTTTTGTTTGATATATCGTATTCATCAAAAAAATAAAGATTGTTAGAAATAAACGTAGAAGATTGATTATTTGACAAATCAATCCATGCATATGGTAATCTGTGATCACGTATATTCCCAAAAAAATTAACATCTTTAAAACCTGCTTTTAAAATAATTTTTTCATATTCTTTTTTTCCATGATGTAGAGTTTTTAATGTTTCACCAGTTTCTGATTCAAAAATTGATTTCGCAAGATCATTTTTTAGGTAAACATAATCTTGTAGACCATCTACGTTCTCACCTAATAGGTATTGCAAACCAAATTTGTTAAGAGCACCAAAATAAAGAGTGCCACCAAATTTAGTTATACGATAAGTCTCATCCAATAATTTCTGCTGGTTTTTAATTTGCTCATTGTTTGCGTGAGATTTTATTTTTTCAAAATCATTGATAATGACCAAATCAAATTTGTCAGTTTCGAATTTTGTATTATGAATGTCAGAAGTAATAAACTGGATATTATTTCGATTTTCTTGTTTAGCAATGATCTTCATAATCTCAATTCTGTCTGGATCATCTTCTATTGCAATAACATTACAGAATCTTGCTAATGGTACTGCAATTTGACCTAAATCAGCACCAACAACAAGTGCTAAATCATCCTTTTTTATATCAAGTAAAAAAAGAAAATCTGCCCTACTTTGATTTACTATCATTTCATAAGTCCATGGTTTATTTGGATAATATACTTCCGCAGCTGCTTCTAACCAGTTTTTTGTTTTTAATTTCTCTCTAAACATACGTAGTTCACGTTTATTGATTGCGAAATCCACAGTATCAGAATTGTAAAATAGTGAATATTCTCTTGGCATATACTCATATTCCATCTTTCTCATGTATTCATCCAAGATTTCTATGGCTATATTATGAGTAAACAAATTTTCTCTGGTAAGATTATTCATTTTTAGTTTAGAAGAAAGACCAACAAGTTTATCAATATAGTTTTCTGGAACCATTGGTTTTTGCACTAATGCACGATACAGTAGACTGTAAAAATGATCTTCATCACTTGGAATATAAAAGCCATGTTTTGACAGAACCTTTTGATTTAACATATGAGTAGCCCACTTTGGATCATAATATTGTTCTCCAACATGTAATAAGACATCTTTATTTGCAATCTTAACTAAATGAAATTCTTGGTTTTTTTCTTCTAAGATCTTTTTTGCATTTGTAACAAATCGGATTTGCGCTATTTGGTTTGTCAAAATATCAATATCATTTTCTCTTACTGATGTATTCAAATCAGATATATTTTCAAAGTTTCTTAGTACTAGATAATTTATAGCTGCGTTTAACACATAAAAGAGATCTGTAGTATTTTTCCATCCTTTAGAACCCACTAGATCAGAATTAATATTTTTAATTTTTCCATCCCATTTTTTTGGTAGATTATTTCGGACATCTTTTAGGTTTTTTCCAAGTAAAAGCACAAGATCATGTTCTGTTTCTTCTTCTGTATTGCTTGCATGTATGTGATTACCTCCACCTGTCCACAAACGGTAGGTTTGCTTTGCATCAAATGTATTAATATTTACATGTGTTTCACCTTTTGCAGTTTCTCTATTATCATATGTAGGATTTTTATCTTCAATTACACACAATAAGAAAGGTCCAAAATCATGTTGATCTGCTTTGAAGGCACCAGGAGGTAAGTTTACACCATAAAAACGTGACATATTATCAGAAAAAAATTCTGAACTCCAATTAACTTCATAAACTTCTAGTAATTCAAATTTTCTCCTAAGATCACTAAGTATGTCTTCTGTCTTATCACGTGCCTTTTTCCAGATAATAAAGAGGTGCAATTCTGGATTCATTTCTTATCTATTTTGAAAACTCAAATAAACCTATTTTCCCAATCTTGGTATCAGAAAAAAAATGTGGGTATGCTCTTTCATAAGGCATAGATATTGTATCTATTAATTTGGCATCCTTAAATCCACAAATACTCTTTGCAATGTTTATCAGACATTGTGGACTTGCTACAATGGGAGCAAATTCTCCAGCAGATCCATGCTTTGTGGGATCCGATTCATCGTAATAATACATTATTGGATTTTCACTTTCTAATATATGACCTGACAAAAAAACTGAATCATTAACAACAGAATGGATTTTCTTCAGTACAGAGATCAAATTTTCTATATGGTAGTATACACCAAAGAATAAAATAAAATCAAATGTTTCTTTAAGCAAATCTATATCATACACATCAAGCTTTCGATATTCTACTTTTGAATCAAGTAGTTTTTTAAATAATTCAAAATAATTCATATTAACTTTTGTTCCGGATTCTGCTATTGTTTTGTGCTTATCAAATCCTTCCTGATCTATCGCAAGTATTCTGTTTGCATTTCTTTTTTCACATAGAAATGAATAGAATCCATCTGCACATCCCACATCAAGTATTTTTTTACCAGTTAAATCGTTTGGTATTACCTGAGAAATCCACTTTTGATATTCTGAAGATGTTCTAGTGTTTTCAGTCTTAATTCCATTAATATTCATAGTATGATAAAATTTAGTGTCTTTTTCAAAAAATTCTCTAATCTCTTCTCTAGAGAATCTTGATTGAAATATTATTTCTTCTTTATCTAAATTATCAGTCATTTCTATAGTTTCTTAGTTTTTTTCAGTCCAATTGAATCATGCCCAAATGTTGCCGCATCCCATGGGAAATATTCACCTCTGATCCATCTTTCCCAACGACTGATGTCTTCTTCAACCATAATTTTAACTAATTTTTTAAACTTAGTTTTTGGACTCCAACCAAGTTTTTTTCTTGCTTTTTTATAATCACCACGA
>CAYVWD010000069.1:0-20361 GCA_964455405.1 uncultured Candidatus Nitrosopelagicus sp.
CTACCTTTGTGGTGTTACAGTTTATGATGATTCTCATATCGGTCATGCAAGAACAATTATAATTTTTGATGTATTACGACGCTTCATTGAATCTAAAGGCATCAAGGTTGATTTTATTCAAAATTTTACAGATGTTGACGATAAAATAATAAACAAAGCTGTTGAGAACAAAAGATCCCCTGAGGAAATAAGTAAAAAATACATAGAAAATTATTTTGAAGATTTCGATAAACTAAATATCAAAAGGGCTACTAAACACCCAAAAGCAACTGATCACATACCAGACATGGTTAATCTCATATCAGTGCTAATAGAAAAAAACATGGCTTATGTTACAAAGAATGGTGTATATTTTAGAGTCTCAAAATTTGCTGAGTATGGTAAATTATCAAAAAAGAAAGTTGATGAATTAGAAAGTGGTGCAAGGATAGAGGTTGATGAATCTAAAGAAAATCCACTTGATTTTGCGTTATGGAAATTATCTAATTCTGACCCATCATGGAAAAGTCCATGGGGAGATGGAAGGCCTGGATGGCACATTGAATGTTCGGCAATGAGTGTCAAGTATCTTGGTGAGAATTTTGAAATACATGGTGGTGGACGTGATCTAATATTTCCTCACCATGAAAACGAAATTGCCCAATCAGAATCATTTACCGGTAAACCATTTGCAAAAATTTGGATGCATGCAGGAATGATTACAATTAATGGTGAAAAAATGTCAAAATCTATTGGAAATGTAAAAACTCTAAGCCATGTTTTGGAAAACTGGGGACCAAATATCATCAGATTATTCTGCCTCTCTGGGCATTACTCCAAACCAATTGATTATACCGAAGAGCTTCTAAAGGAGAATCTAATAAAATGGAGGCAATTGGAGACTTGCTACTATGAATTACGGTTGGCTGACAGCACAAATGAGTCAGAAAATATTAAAAATGTTATTTTGGATTCAAAACAAAAGTTTGACAATGCACTGGAAAATGATTTTAACACATCACTGGCCCTTACAGAATTCTTTAACACGGTTAAAATCATCAATGGGCTTGCAGCAGAAGAAAAAATCACAAAAGATGTTGCAGATGTGGCAATGCCAATAATAGAGTCTATGCTTGATATACTAGGTTTGAATGTAATCAGAGCAACAGACGATGAGATAAAATCAGTGTTTGAATTAATTCAAAGAAGGGAGGAGCATAGAAGAAGAAAACAGTTTGATGATGCAGATGCCGTAAGAAATAGGATTTCAGATATGGGAATCTATCTAATTGATCACAAAGACAAGACTTTGTGGATGAAGAAAGAAAAAATTAAGGCAGATACCTAACACTAAAATCAATTAATGATCAATCTTAAATGAAATAATTTTCTAATCTAATTCCCACATAATACGACATGACCAGTTTTGTGGAAATGTTGTCTGGAGGCGTATTTTTTCGTCTCTCAGACTAGTGGGACTTCTTTCAATCTGTGAAAACCTTATTTTTAAGGTCTAAAACCTTATTTTTAAGGTCTAAAACCTTATTTTTAAGGTCTAAAATTAGCGCCGGGAGAGGGATTCGAACCCCCGCGTGCGATGCACAGACGCTATCCTGTTTTGAGATTTCGAGGCGTCCGCCTTGGACCAGGCTTGGCTATCCCGACAAATAATTTTGTAATATGTCCTAAAATAGTGAATCGATTAATGCAGTAAACAGAAAAAAACTCCTTTGTTCTAACAAATGTATGGGTTTAGATCTCAAGTCACTATTGATAAGGAAGAAAACAAAACTTGAATCCTTTACAAATAAAATTGTGGCAATCGACGCATACAATGCGATTTACCAGTTTCTTGCTATTATTCGTGGACCGGAGGGATTACACCTAACCGATGCAGAAGGTCATGTAACTAGTCATATTACAGGATTGTTCTATAGAAATATCAATTTCCTATCACTTGGTATAAAACCAGTATATGTGTTTGATGGTAAACCCCCATCTCTAAAATCCGCAGAGATTGAACATAGGAAACAGATTAAGAAAGATGCCACCGTAAAATATGAAAGAGCTGTATCTGAAGGCAAGATGGATGATGCACGAAAATTTGCACAGCAAACTACATCCATGAAGGATGGAATGGTTGAAGATTCAATGCATCTATTAGATTTATTTGGAATTCCATACATACAAGCACCCTCTGAAGGTGAGGCAACTGCTGCACTACTAACAACAACTGGACATGCAGATGTTGCAGCAAGTCAAGATTTTGATTCTATTCTATTTGGTGCAAAAAAACTTGTAAGAAATTTTACAAATAGCGGAAGGCGAAAACTGCCAAATAGAAATACCTACATAGATATCGAGCCAGAAATAATAGATTATAAGAAAAATTTGGAAGCTCTTGGAATAACACGTGAACAACTGATTGATGTTGGAATTTTGATTGGCACAGATTTTAATCCTGATGGTTTTGAAAGAATTGGTCCAAAAACTGCTATTAAAATGATAAGAGAATATAAAAAATTAGAATGCATTGATCAGATCCAAAAACAACTAGAAGGAATTGATTATAACGCAATAAGAAAAATCTTTTTGGAGCCTGAAGTGGCTAACGTGGATAAAATTGAATTTAATGATGTAAAATATGATGAAATCATAAATTACCTGTCAAATGAAAGGAGCTTCTCGCGTGATAGGGTTAATTCATCCCTAAATAGGCTCAAAAAAAGCTTAGAAAAAAAGAGTCAAACTTTGGAGCAGTGGTTTTAGAATCCCTCAGGTGGTTTTTGTACAAATACATTACACACTAATGCGTCTGTCTTTTCATCTCTATACTGAACATTACAAGATACAAATTTACCTTTTAATGCCTGTTCTAGTTCAATTTGTGTCGTTTCCCTGTATTCAGGGTTTTCAGGATTATCAATTTTTGAAATTATAATTTTTTCAATTCTGCTGTATTGCTCTTCGTTGTCTTTTCTATAATGTGTAATGTCAAGTTCAAATGTATTACCAGAAAGACATTTTACAACAGGACCACCTATTCCATCACCCATACTAGAATATGATTATGAATGGTGATATAAATTTCAAAATTCTTTTATTTTTTTGGCTCCATTCTGGAACATTCGATACAAAGTTTTCCAACTTCAAAGACATAAAGCAGTTTTTGGCATCTTTCACATCTTCTTTCACTTCTGGTTTTATCATAGCCATATGGCATACAAATCACTGTTAAGTATCTCTGTTAACTGTATCTTGCAACTCGTCAAATGCCGATTGAACCTCCTCAACTGCTGCGCCGTCCTCTAACGTGCTTATGTCACCAATTCTTTCCTTTTTTGCAATAGATTTGAGAAGCCGCCTCATTATTTTTCCACTTCTGGTTTTTGGTAGTTTTGTAACAAAATAAAATTCTGATGGAGTTGCAATAGGTCCTATTCCATTTCTAACAGTTTTTACTAATTCATTTTGAAGTATATCGTCTGGTGTATCAACACCCTCTTTTAATACAACAAATGCAATTATTGATTCTCCTTTTAGATCATCAGGTATTCCACACACTGCTGCTTCAGCAATATCATTATGTGATACAAGACTGCTCTCTAATTCAGCGGTTCCAATTCTGTGACCTGCAACTTTCAAAACGTCATCAGACCTACCAAGCAACCAAAGATATTCATCACTATCTTTGATGGCATAATCGCCAGGATAATACATCCCTTCATATTTTGACCAATAGACGCTTTTGTATTTTTCATCGTCACCCCATAATGTGAGTAGCATTCCTGGCCAAGGATTTCTAATTATTAATGAGCCTTTTGTGTCGTTCGCCACTTCGTGACCATCATCATCTACAACTGCAATATCGACTCCTGGTATTGGATGTGTTGCAGATCCTGGTTTCAGTGGAATTGTCTCGATACCGGGTAGATTACTAATCATCATACCACCTGTTTCTGTTTGCCACCAAGTATCAATAATTGGGCATTTACTTTTCCCAATTATAGTAAAATACCATTTCCATACTTCCGGATTAATTGGTTCGCCAACAGTTCCAAGTAATCGTAATGATGATAAATCAAATGAGTTTGGTTTATCATCGCCAAACTTCATAAACATACGCAATGCAGTTGGTGTTGTGTAGAAAATAGTTACACGGTATTTTTGAATTATGTCCCACATTCTTGATGCGTTAGGATAATCTGGTGCACCTTCATACATTACTTGTGTTGCTCCATGTAAAAGTGGTCCATATGCGATATAGCTGTGACCTGTTACCCAACCAATATCTGCAGTACAAAAATACACATCGTCATCTTTGATATCAAACGCCCACTTGAATGTTGAATATAGGTGAGTTAGGTATCCTCCAGTTCCATGTAAAACTCCTTTCGGTTTTCCTGTTGTTCCAGATGTATATAGAATGTAGAGTGGGTGTGTACTATCAAGTTTTGCGGCAATGCATTCTTCTGATGATCTACTCATTAAATCTGACCAAATACAATCCTTCTCATTTAGATTTATCTCGTTATTTGCTCTCCTTAATACTATAACGTGTTCTACTGAACTTAAATTCGATGCAGACTCGTCAACTATTTCTTTGAGTTTAACCAGTTTGCCTTTTCTAAATCCACCATCAGCAGTGATAATTATTTTTGAACCGGAATCTTCAACTCTGTCCTTTAATGAGACAGCACTAAATCCGGAGAAAACTACGGTATGAATTGCACCTATTCTTGCGCATGAAAGCATGGCAACCACTAACTCTGGTACCATTGGAAGATAGATGGTAATTCTATCACCAGTTTTGACACCTAATGATTTGAGAACATTTGCAAATTTTTTCACCTGTGTGTACAGTTCTCCATATGTAAAAATACGAGAGCTACCATCTTCTCCTTCCCAAAAAATTGCAGTTTTAGAGGATTTTTCTTCCTGATTTACGTCTAATGTATTATATGAAGCGTTGATTTGCCCGCCAACGAACCATCTTGCAAATGGAGGATTCCAATCTAGAGTCTTTTCCCATGGTTTGAACCATTTGAGAAGTTTTGCCCTTTCGTCCCAAAATGAAACAAAATCAGTTTTTGCAATTTTTCGTATTGTATTGTCATTATTACCTAAACCAATCTGAAAATCTTCAGTGTTCAATATTATTTTCTAAAAACAAGTAATTTTAAAATGTTAGACCTTGATTAGTCTCGATTCATTCTTTTAAGCCATGCAGACTCTGAGAATTTTTGTTTTTGAGATTCATCATCACATTTCGACTCTTCTGGAGCCGGAATTATCATTGGTGGACTGTAAACCTGTTCCGAAGATGAAGACACTATTCCAGGTGGATCTGGTAAGCGAGACTCAATTGGTTCATCTCCGTTGGGATTAGTTAGATATGATACTGCAGAATCCTGTATTGGATGGAATGCAGGGCCTGTAGCTAACACATCTTCTATGGAAAGATTTGTAAGTCTAGATTTAACTTTTGCAATTTCATCTTTCTCATGTGTCATATGCTGAAGCATTTCGTCAGTTTCTTTTTGAACTTGTTCGAATGTTTCCTGAGAAATCTCATTACTTTTGTACTGCACTTTGGCAGCAAACAAAAGAACTTTTACAGTTTTCAACTGCGAATTGATTTCGACGACACGTTCTTCTAACTCAGAATTTATTTCTTCTTCAGTATTTTGTAACGTTAGTAATTTTGTTCTGTTCTTCTCATGAATTAATTCTGCATCAGATTTCATCGTATCGTTGTCAGAAACAACTTCCATTAACGCAGTAAGACGACGGACAGTATGCTCTTTTTCTTTGAGCAATCGTTGTGAGTCCAATCTCCACTTTGGTATGAAAATTACTACTTCAGATTTTACAACAAGTTGTTCATATGAAATTTGTTTCAAGCCTTCTGAACCACAGTTGATTCCTACGGTTTGAATTGAACCGTCAATATCAGTTGAGGTACCCAAGACCTTTCCCATTGGAGCGCCGTACATGTCTTTTACCGGCATTCCAATCATAGTAACATCGTTGTTGCTCATGCGCTATGTTTTACGGATCCATATAACCAACAAAGTGTGAAGAAGGTTAGAATTTTTGGTACAAACAAATTAACTAAATTAAAATTTGTGCCTAAACGCAATTTTAAAATCTAATTAAAAACGCAATTTGAGTATTGATAGAAAAAGAAGAAATTGCCAAAGTGCTACAATTTGTTTCAGAGTATTGGGATAAACTGAAGGATGAGCCAGAAAATGAGGCACTCAAAATTCTACCAAGTAAATTTTGGATGAAGTCATTTGGCGGTCCAGTTGGTAATAATCAGGGTCCAAAAGGAAGATGGATTACAACATTGATGTATACTGAAGATCCTGAAATGGATAAAGCCTTCAAGGAGGTTCTAAAACGTTGGCAGGTGAAAGGTCAACAATCTCCCAGTGATCTTCCAAGTAAATCGCCCGATCTAATTAAGATTGGTACAGGTAAAAATAAAACTAATCAGTAAAGTTAGAACTTATTGTCTGAATTTACCGATACCGAGAGAAAAAAATTACTGAGGCATTTTTCAAACACAGACAAATCTGTGTTTGCAATAATTACACCGCAACAAGTTGATCGTGGTGCACTAATGTCACGATATAGTAGAACTGATAAGAGTATGCGAAAAATCTTATTTGATGAATTTTTAAAAAATAAAAATCGTGTGGAGGAATTTTACACGAGAGTTCTTTTAGAATATGGTGATGATTCTGTTGCCGAGCTTGGTGGTGGGCAAATTGCAATTGAAGGACTGTCCAACATTGCAGTAAAAAAAATTGAAGATAGAAGAATTGGATTATCATATTTAGAAAAATCATCACGATATGTCGCTTGGAATAAAAAAATTAATGGTAAATACAAATTTTATCGTGACCCTGATATTATGAAATCACGTTATGCTGATAATTATTTAGATGCATGTAATCTTGACTTTGATATTTACACAAACAACATAAATCCTATGCTAAAACTAATTCGTGAAAACGATCCTATTGAAAACTATAAGTTCAAAGATGATACTGGTAACGAAAAAAAAATTGAACAGTTAAAAGATAATGAAAGTATTAAATCAGCCCAACGAATATACAATGCTGCAACAAAAGCAAAGGCGTTAGACGCTCTAAGGAGTCTTTTGCCAGCATCTACACTTACTAATGTTGGTATGACTGGAAATGGGCGTGCTTTTGAATATCTACTATCAATTATGTTTGGTTCAGATCTCTACGAGGAAAAGCAGCTAGCGCTGCAGATAAAAAATGAGTTAGACACTACTATCAAATCATTTGTAAGACGCTCTGATGACAAGTATGGTAAAATTCTGCAAAAATATCTTAATAATATTAAAAAAACCTCGATGAAACTAGGCAAATCATATGTTACTGGAACTCCAACAAAGGGTAGTTTTGTGAGACTAACTGGATGTCAAACAGAGTCTAGTGCAGTGAATAATATTATCTCAGCACTGCTTTATGAGCAATCACCAAGCATTGAATTTTCTAATATACAGAAAAATGTTAGAAAAATTCCTCGAAAACAAAAAATTCAGATAATTAATGAATATGCAAAAATTAGAAAAAATAGAAGACATAGACCACCAAGGGCATTTGAAATGACAGACTACACATTTGATTTGCTGACAAACTATGGAATGTTTAGAGATTTTCATAGACATAGGGCGTTAACACTTGAAAGACAGTTGCTCACTACCGATCATAGTTATCATACTCCAAACGAAATTATGGAACTCGGAATAAAAAAAGAATTTTCTGAGTGTATGAATAACACCAAAGACATTTTTGAAAAAATTCGAAGAAATCTTCCAGAGCAAGCACAATATGTTGTTAACTTTGCATACAACTATCCATATTTCATGAAAATGAATTTACGAGAAGCAACGCATCTTATTGAACTTCGAACTGTACCACAGGGACATATTGATTATAGAAAAATTGCACAAAAAATGTATAAATTAATTGAGCGGAAACATCCAATACTATCAAAAATTATCAAATACGTTGACATGAATCAATATGAGTTAGAAAGGTTTGAATCTGAGAAACAAACAGAAGAAAAACGTAAAAAAATATGAGTCACAAAATTTCTAAACCAGAAGAAGAATGGGAAAAAATTCTTACGCCAGAGCAATTTGATGTTTGCAGGAAAAAAGGAACTGAAAGGGCATTCACCGGGGTCTACTGGGATGTGAAAGATAAAGGAATGTACAAATGTTCTTGCTGTGGTTCAAAACTTTTTTCTTCTGATACAAAATTTGATTCAGGAACTGGATGGCCAAGTTTCTCTGAACCTGTGGATGAAGAACATATTGAATATGTAAAAGATACTAGTTTTGGAATGACACGTATTGAAGTTAACTGCAAAAACTGTGGTGCACATCTAGGACATGTTTTTGATGATGGACCAAAACCAACAAACCTTCGATATTGCATTAACTCTATTTCTCTAGATTTAGATAAATCCAATTAAATAACCACCTATTTCTGATGATTTTATGAGAATAATACTATATGGATTTGGTGTTGTAGCGCAAAGCTTAACAAAACTTCTTCAATCAAGATCAAGTGAACTTTATTCAAGATATGGTCTAAAGCCAAGAATTGTTGGTGTGTTTGATAGTAAGGGCAGTGCTTATGATAGTGCTGGTCTGAATTTACAAAAACTTGTTGAGGCAAAGAAAAAATCTGGTTCTGTGAAAGGATATGATTTATCGAAGTCACAGTTGCAAGGAACTGAAATGATCAAAACAATTGATGCAGATGTATTAATTGAAACTACTGCGAGTAATTACAAAGATGCTGAGCCTGGTATGACTCACATCATTACGGCGATGAAAAGAATGATGCACGTTATATCAGTAAATAAAGGACCGCTAGAACTTGCATATCCATCATTAATGGAACTTGCTGACTTTAATCAAGTCCTTTTAAGATTTAGTGGTACGGTGGGTGGTGGAACCCCGATATTGGATTATGCAAAAAATAGTCTTCGTGGTGAAAAAATTGTTTCATTTCAGGGCATTCTTAATGGCACTACTAACTACATATTAACAAAAATGGCTAATGGCATGTCTTTTGATGAAGCATTATCTGATGCAAAGAACATGGGGTATGTAGAAGCTGATGAGTCTCTTGATCTTGATGGATTGGATGCTGCCGCAAAACTAGTAATTTTGGCAAACTGGATAATGGGAATGAAGGTGACAATGCCAGACATAATTAAAACAGGAATAAGAGATGTAAGCACTAATGATGTTAAAAAGGCCATAAACAATTCCAGCTCTATTAAATTAATTGCGTCGTGTGATGGTGAACTAACAGTAAATCCTATGGAAATAAAAAATGATAATCCTCTGTGTGTAAATGGGACATTAAATGCGATTGCGTTTACATCAGAGCACTCAGGTACTCAAACTATAATTGGTCGTGGTGCTGGTGGAATCGAGACTGCAAGTTCAATCCTAAGAGACCTCATTGATATAAGAAACGAGATTTCAAAAATTTGAAAACAAACCTCATTTCCAAAAGTGAAACCAATGTTATTCTAGAATTGGTATCAAAACAATGGAAAAAAAAAATACACAAGGTAAAAAATCTAAAAGTGCATTTCATTGATAATTCTTCACAATTAATGATTGGTGATGGAATAACTATTCTAAAGATTGATGATAATTACTTACCGTTTCTTAATCAAACTGAAATATTGGAAAAGTTTGCTAGTGTAACTGTAGATATGGGTGCTGTAAAATTTATGTGCAATGGTGCAAATGTAATGAGACCTGGGATTAAAAGATATACTGAATTTTCAAAAGATGATATTGTTTGTGTGATTGAAGAATCACAACAGAAGTTTCTAGCTGTAGGAAAAGCGATAACAGACAGTTCAAAACTTGAAAGTATGCCTAAAGGTGAAGTTATAAAAAATCTGCATTATATTTCAGATAAATACTGGGAAATATCAAAAACAATTTAAAATTTATTTTATATTTTCTGTGAATTCTTTCATTCCATCCCTATTAACCACTAACACATCAACGCCATCACCACTAAACGAATCACGCATTGTGGCAGACCGTACTGCTTTTACTGCCAAGTCAGTAGCTTCTTTTTCTGTCATAGTTTCTTTGAACTGTGGATCTAAGACACCAAGTGCCATCTCATCTCCAGTTCCAACAGCTGCATAATCATCAGGTAATACAGAGCCCAATGGATCAAGTGTGTAAATCACTGGTTTGTCTACCATTCCTCCAACTATGACCTGCGTTAACAATGGAAAGTACCTTCTCTCATACATCATGTTAGACATCATTTTAGCGATTGTGTTTGGTGGAACATCGCGTTTCAATTCCACTTTTCTAATTTTTGCTAATGCCGCAATTTGTAATGAAAGTATTTGCATATCTGCTACAAGACCTGCACATGTAGCACCAACTTTTGTGGTTATTGGAAATGTTTTCTTTGTTGATTTACTTACAAGAAAATTTCCATATGCAATGCGCTTTTCACTAGCAAAAACTACACCGTCATAATATGTAATACAAACAGCAGTTGCACAAGGCATATACATGCTCATAATTTTACCTTAGTATTAGACAATAAAAGTCATTACAAAAAATTTTGAATACTGTTAGTTAAACGGTATTTAAAAAATGTAGATCATCATTCGGCCGTTGTAACGCTCGCACATTGTGCGTAGTTGCGTTACTGACTAAACACGATCAATTTATCGACGTCGCTTCTTTGCTCCGCCTTTTTTCTTGCCGCCGGATTTACGTTTCTTTCCACCGCCACCTTTCTTGGCTGGTGCTTTACGTTTCTTGCCACCGCCGCCTCTTTTGGCTGTAGCTTTACGTTTTCTTGCGGCTTTCTTGGCTGCTGCACTTCTCTTAGCTTTAGCAGCTGCTGCTCTTCTTTTACGAGTTGCTGCTGCTTTCTTTGCTGCAGCACTTCGCTTAGCTTTTGACATAGCCATACAACGTGCAATTTTTCTTACGTGTTATATCATACAAGTTACTTGTTTTTGCACAATTGGTGTAATTTATTCAAGTTAATTTTTGGAATTTGATCGTGAAAAGTTTTCAATTAAGAAACAAAAACACTTAGTTGTCTTCTTTAGCAGATCTATTTTTGCAAATTCATTTGGCGAATGCATTCTACAAAAAATGTATGATGACCCAATTGATACACACGGTGCGCGCAATACATCTACAAATGCATGCATTGGGCCAGTTCCTGCGTTAGATACGTTCAGAATATAGTCACCAAAGGCTTCTTTTGCACTGTTACAAACAATATCAACGATTTTTTCTTGTGTAGAAGTTCTTGCCGCAGCTTCTGCATTTAAAACCTTGATCGTTATGTCATCAAATCCGTTTCTTTTCAAATGCTGCTTGAGTAATTTAACTTGTTTTTTTGGATCCATGTTTGGTACTAAACGAAAGTCAATTTTGACTTTAGCGGTAGATGGCAAAACTGTTTTTGCTCCATCGCCAGTATATCCTGATTCGATTCCAGCAATATTACAAGTTGGACCTGCGACGAGTGCTTTCTTTGCTTCAAACGCATTCTTATTTGCAACAAAATTTTTTATTCCGTATTCATTTTTGAAACCATTTACGTCAAATGGTTCTTTTTTGATTATTTTCAAATCATTCGCTGATAATGGGAGTATATCTTGGTTCCACCCCTTAATCAGTATTTTTCCATCGCTATTTCGTAATGTCTTTAGGGCATAAATGAGCCGCCAAGCTGGATTTTTAATTATTGTTGCAAAACTTGAATGGACATCTCTAATTGATTCTTTAACAGATAATTCAACATACAATAGTCCTTTCATGCCTAATCCAACTATTGGTCGATTTTTAGTATCGACATAACCAAATTCCCAAATAACAGCATCACATGAAAATTTCTTTTTAAATTTTTTCAGATATGACTTGATGTTTTCACTGCCATTTTCTTCCTCGCCTTCTATACAAAATTTAATGTTACATGGAACATCTTTGTATTCTTTAAGATATGCTTCCACAGACTTTATTCTTGTAATCAACTCACCTTTATCATCAGATGCTCCACGACCAAAAATTTTATTTCCAACTATTTTCCCACTGAATGGTGCATACTCCCATTCTTCAATTGGTTCAATCGGTTGCACGTCATAGTGATTATAAAATAATAATGTTTTTGACGGATTAGATTTTGATTTTACTTCGCCAAAAACAAGTGGTGCAGCGGTTTTCTTCAATTGCAGTATTTCTGATGAGATTCCTGCTTTTTTCAACATATTTGATACCAAAATTGAGCACTCTTTAATGCCCTCATTTTTTGCTGAAATACTTGGTTGCTTAATTAACACTTGAAGATCTTTAAGAAGATCATTCATGTGTTTGTCAATATGATTTATAGTTTTTTTATACTTCATTATTTTATTTTATCAAATGTTTTTGCCACTAATGGTAATACATCAAGTAGATCACTTGCAATCATATGTGTGCCAAATTGTTTTTGTATGACTTTTCCTGCTTGACCGTTTAGAAATGCAGCTGATGCTGCAGATTCTAATACATTTCTATTTCGAGAAAGCATACTTGCAACTATTCCGGATAACACATCACCTGTTCCACCAACAGTCATTGCTGGAGTTTGTTTAGAATTAATTAGTGTCATTATCCCATCTGTTATAATATCATCTTGCCCTTTAAGTAAAATTGTTATTGAGTTTTTCTTGGCAAATCTCTCTAGAGTTGAAATTCTAGTTTTTTTATTACTTGGTATTTTCTCTCCAAACATTCTTTCAAACTCACCTGGATGTGGTGTTACAACCACATTCTTTCCTTTTATAATTGGAAGTATCTCTTTTCTTAATGCGCTTGCATCGAGAGAGAGACGAACATCTCGTTCAATTAATGACTTGATTAAAAGATTCAATGCCTCCATATTTTCTACTGCTAACCCCATGCCAATTGTCGCAGAATCAATCCCAACAGGTATTTGCCCTAGGAGTTTATTTACAGCACCACGTGTCAATTTTGAATCAGCCAAAGGTATTACAATAAGATCTGGTGATACTGCCCTTGATGACTGTGCGTTTATTTTCGGAACTGCAGTGTAAACCAAATCTGCACCAGCACGTAACGCTGCAAGCGATGATAAAATTGGAGCGCCATGATACATGTAACTGCCACCAACAACCAAAACTTTTCCATTGTCCCCTTTTCTGGAATTCTGCTTTCGTGGCAGAATATACTTTTTGACAACACTTGGTGTTAATATTTTATTTGACATTTTTTTTTACTCCTTTTTTAATCCTAATCTTATCAAAAAAGACTTTTCGTGCAATTGCAAGGTATGTTGTGTGTCCAATTCCTCTATAGGAATGCCTTGTTTTTCCTTCACGTGCTTCTATATGACGAATTATATGCTCTGTACAATCAATATCAGAAAATTCATTAGCCACAAATGCAGATGAAATTTTTTCTAATTGATTCATTGTAGGGCAAATAGCAACAACTACTCCACTTCCTTTAAGCATTTTTCTTGCTTGTGGAATTACTGTCCATGGATCTCCAAGATCAATTATAACCATATCAACATCAGTGATGGGCACTTTCTTTATTTTTTTGAGATCTTGTTTATGCATAGTTACATATTTTGACATTCCTGCTTTCTCAATGTTTTTTCTAGCAATTTCCATGAATTTGGGTTCAACATCAAATGTGTCAATGTGCCCACGTGGACTAATAACGCTTGCAACAAATGTAGTTAGCGAACCACTTCCAGTTCCGATCTCTACAACTTTTTGACCTGATTTTAATCCAGTTCTTGCAGCAATGTAACCAAAATCTTTTGGATAAACTATTTGGGTTCCATGCTGCATTTTCATTACATAGTCATGAATGCTTGGATTTAGTAGGTAAACATACTTGTCCTTGTTTGTTGTTAATCTAGAGCCAAACTCTCTTCCAATTGCATCTACATGCTTAATAATCCCTATATGAGAATGGAATTGTTCATTTCGTTTAATTTTAAGTAACCATTTTTTTGAATCATCATAAAAAAATAATACATAATCTCCGTGTTTTATTTTAGCCATATTGAGACTACCTAATTGTTTAGTTTATAATTTAAGGGTTTTATTTACCACGCTGACTTCCCCATCTAATCACGTGTAATCTAGGCGAGAAACCTAAATTATTTTGTTTAGACAAAGCAACTACATTGTTTTCTTTTTCCAATATTTCCTCTTTTGTTATTGCCTGAGTCATCAAAAGAACCCTATCTTTTTCTAAATTGTATTTTGCAATAAGCTGATTTATTTCAATAAGATCATTTTTACCTTCAACTACATATTTAAAATAACAATTTTTTTTCTTAGAAAAAAATGTATAACATTCATTATCCTCACACATCTCTAATGGGTTTCCTGAATTTTTTGTTTTTGGTGAAACATTCCATTGATCAACTAAAGCAGAAAGTGCATTATTTGGTAAAATTGTACCATTGGTTTCTACTTCTACATAGAACTCTGGTTTAAGAAATGTAAGTATTTCAG
The DNA here is from genome assembly GCA_964455405.1 of uncultured Candidatus Nitrosopelagicus sp. Classification (GTDB taxonomy): domain Archaea; phylum Thermoproteota; class Nitrososphaeria; order Nitrososphaerales; family Nitrosopumilaceae; genus Nitrosopelagicus. The sequence goes on from CAYVWD010000069.1 coordinate 14,584, forward strand.
CTAAATCATCTTGTTGTATTAATGGTTCTCCTCCAGTAATTACTAAATGTCTAATTCTACACTCTTCTAATGATTGTCGAATCTCTTTGATTGACATTTCTTTTACTTCTTTTGAATAATCATAATTTTGCCAATCCCATGTATATTTTGTATCACACCAAATACATTTTAGATTACATTCAGCTGTGCGTAAGAAAACTGCTGGTTTTCCAGCGTTGTTGCCCTCTCCCTGTATGGACTCAAAAATCTCACTGATTTTCATAACTTATCAAGCAAATTCAGTAATTTAAAACGACTTATCATATACACTAGAAAATCATTTTAAGATCATCGTTCTAAATATATGGATGGGTTTTTTCACAAAGACTAAATCAGAAAGTGCTACAAAATGTAGTAAATGTGGCAGTGAGCTTCATGATTCTAATCGTCTTGAGCGTCATATGAGAATAGCACACGATAAGAAAAATGAAAAATGTAGAAATTGTGGTCAAAAATTTCGTGACCCAGAGGATTTACGAAAACACAAAAAGAAATGTAGATGATCAGTAACTAGTAATATCTTTTCTTGAATTATCGTTAAACGTTGCCTTTACACGTCGCCTTCTTACAAGTATGTAGTAATTAATTAATTTGTAAATTTGTTCCTCTGGTGTTAACCCATGCTCATTACTTTCTAGCAAAAAATCAATGTAATCGTTATCACTGAATTTAATTGTGATTTTACGCAAACTAGTACTATCTCCATGAATAATATTAGGTGTTCACTATAATGATCGTTAACTATTAGTCAGTCATTGATTGATTTTCAATGTGAAAAAATGTATTATTTGTGGCTGTAAAGACCATAAATTCGTAGGCTGTATTCGGCATAAAACAAAAAAATGTAGTTGCTACAAATTAGATTAGAAGTGTTTCAATGATATCTGATATTAAAGAATTTTTTCTACCAAGTAAAATGGGAATTTTTTTCCAAGAATGTCTAATTCAAGAGTATCTTTCTTTGTAATAATTCGAATTTTTGAATATTTTTTTTCGATTGCAAGATTTTGTGTATAGAATATTATTTTATGCATGTCCTCGAGAGTACCAAAAATTAAAGTTAATATGATTGTATCAGTAAAGGACTCAGATTCTGTGACTATTCCTAAACTTTGGATTTTTCCTTCTTTTCTTAGACAGAAAATATTTCCACCTAGACATAGATCTTTAAAATTAGATTTAGTTAATGGGATCCATCTCCATGAATCAACAAACCGTAGAGACTCAAGATTTTTTAGTTCAGTAATATCAACTTCGTCAGATTTTATTTCGTTATGAACATTTTTTTTAGATTCTAATGAAAAATAATTCCACTTTGAAATAATTTTGTAACCCATTTTTTTTACAAGATTTAATGAACTGATATTTTCTGATTCAATTAACATATCTACACGGGTTATATCAGAATTATTTGCAACTTTTTCAAAATGCATGATCAAACTTGTTGCATAACCATTTTTCCTATAATTTTCATTAACCCTGATTCCCTCTATCCAAAGCATATTCTCGTTTTTGTATTGTACACCATGACACATTGCAACTGCTGTGTTATTCTCTTCAATTATAGCAAGTCCATCGTCATTTTCCCATGAATCCCATACTTCATGAATATAGTCACCCCAAGAGAATGTTTTTTCACAGAAACTTAGTATCTGATTTTTGTCGCTTGCAATTGAGTTACGAATATTTTTCAAATCTGATTCAAAAAGTTCTAGGAATAATTTAAGCGATTCAATTATAGAAAATTACTTAGAAATTTTGATGGTTGATTTGCAAATGCCATGATATAAGAAAAGTTTCAATAGAGACATAATTCTAGGGAGAGTATGGGGTTATTCGGTGGTTCAAAAAATCCAGAGAAATTAATTCATCAAGCAATATTACTAATGGATGCTAAACAACCAAAAGCAGCAATTTCACTTTTTAAAAAAGCATTAAAAAATGAACCAGAGAATGTTATTGCATTATACAACCAGGGTCTTGCATTAAATCAACTAAAAAAATATCAAGATGCAATTTCATGTTTTGATAGAGTTCTTGAAATAAATTCAAAGGATGCACCGTCATACAACAACAGGGCAATTGCAATGGCAGAGACAGGAAACCCAGACGGGGCAATGGAATACTATAACAAAGCAATTAATGCCGATCGTAAATATGCAGCCGCATATTATAACAAAGGTGTTCTATTAGATAGACAGCTAAAACATGAAGAAGCATTAGATTGTTTAGAGGAGGCAATTAGAATTGAACCAAAAAAACCAAATCCATTATTCTACAAAGGAATTGTTCTAGGAAAAATGAAAAAACATGAACGCGCATTGAATTGTTTTGAAAATGTCTATCGGTCTAATCGTAATCACCTTGATGCATTATTTCACACGGGGGTGGAGCTTGCTCAATTAAACAAACATGAAAAAGCAATTGTGGTATTTGACAAAGTTCTAACCAGATTTGGCAGAAACATAAACGTTGTTTATGCAAAAGCAAGAAGCAAAGCTGCATTAAATGAAGTTGAGGAATCACTTAGCCTACTAAAAGAAGCAACAAAACAATCAAAAATAATCAAAACATGGGCACGTGAAGATGAAATCTTTTTAAAATTTTTTGATGATCCCGAATTTGAAAGTATTGTAAGATAACTAAAGTATTTTTTTACGAATTGCATCAATTCGTAATATCTTTATTTTCTTTTTTGGTCCGATCAATCTTGCTTCATATATCGGTACATATACTTCAAGTATATCACAGAATTCAATTTTCTCATCTAATGATTTGGTTCCTTTATCAGTTGGCTTTTTTAATTTAGAAATTAATTTGTTAACAGCTGCATCTATTGTAATTTCTGGTTTTTTAATATTATTATTATCTTCACTTAGAATTTTTCGTGGGTATTTTTCAATAATTTTTTGTGTGTTAGAATACGATAAATCAATTTCTTTACCATGATGATCAAATGCAATATCATCCTCATTTTCAATTACAAGACGTTCTTGAAATCCAATTTTTATTTTATTTTTCCATGATGGTTCTAACTTACTTAGCATGCTCTTTTTTTGTAACACAGGATATACTTTATCATCTAAAATCAATTCGCGGACATTTTTGTCAACATGTATAGTATGTTTTGTATCGCGAATAAAATCTGCAGAGTATTTTCCTGATAGAAGTAAACATGCCTCATAAAACAGCTTCAAAGAGTGTAGATGAATTTCACTTTTTTTCGGTTTTTTTAGTAGTGTTTGGAATAATTTTACTTTTCTATTATCAACCATATCTTCAGCCGTGTCAGGATCAATTTGTGGTTTCAAAGTAATTTTTCTTACTTTAGGATTTATTTTTGCCAATTTTCTTACTTTTAATTATCTGAATTGTTTTTAAATTCATCTACACATAAAACATATACTCAATTTTTCAATGATAAAATCATGAATAAAGAAAATATATTTTCTAAATCAGGAGTTGCAAGTAAAAAAGCAAAGAAAAATTATTTTACTGGACTAGTATCTGCAAAAGACATTTCAGCAATAATCAAACCATCATCCGAGAAAATATATCATGTAACATTCAAAAATGGCTCTAGAACTAAATTACATTACCATGATGGTGGTCAAACATTAATTGTCACTAAGGGAAATGGGAGTTTGATTCTATATAAGAAACTTGGTAGATCAAGAGAAAATTTCTCAATAAAAGTTACAAAAACAATTAGTCTAAAAGTTGGTGACTGTGTTCACATTCCAGCAATGCAACTACATACGCATGGTTCAACAATCCCAAAAACTAATTTTTCACACATTGCAATTAACTCATTTCCTAGAAAAAATCAAGAACCAAAAACTATTTGGTATGATTCTAATTTAAAAAATAATGTGATTAAGATTTTAAAATGATCTCCAAAAAAATTGAAAATCTGGATTCTTTTCGTGGTGACGAGGGTTCTGAGATTAAGCAAATTTTTTATCCTGAAAACACACAGAATGGTATACGATATAGTTTAGCACAATCAGTAATTTCGCCTGGAAAAAGTTCTAAACCACACAAAATGAAAAGTGCTGAAATTTATTTTGTTTTAGATGGAGATGGAATAATTCATGTTGGTGATCAAAGTGAAAAAATTGAAAAATATCAGTCAATCTACGTTCCTCCACTATCGAAACAATACTAGGAAAATACTGGACAGACTGAACTGAAAGTTTTATGCATAGTCGATCCTGCATGGAAGTTAGATGATGAAATATCAAGTTAGAATTCTTTTTATCATATAATACATATCATAATACAGTTGAACACATCACACGCACGTCAAATATTATCAGTTGGTAGTAATGCATCATTTGATGAAGTAAAATATTCGTATAGAAAATTAGTCTTACAATATCATCCTGATAAAAATAAAAACAATAACAATGATGTTAAATTCAAAAAAGCCACTGAGGCTTATCATTATTTAAAAAATCAAAACAAGCATTACAACTCTACAAGTGCATTTTCGAAAAAATCAGAAAATGATCAAAAACAAAATCCAAAAACTAAATTTCATAAAAGAGCAAAATGGGGTCCAAATGGTAAAAATAAAACGCCTGAAGAGGATTGGAGTAAATTCACTCAAGAATTTGAAGAAAATAAAGATTGGTGGAAACAATATGAAAAAAAATTCTGGGAGAATTATGATTCAACCATAAACCAAAATGCAACAAGAGGGGAACCTCAACAATTCAAAACTAAGACAGATCAGATTAATCTTGATGTGCAAGTTGACAAAAGCCTATGCATAGGATGCTGTAGTTGTGAAACAATTGCGCCTGGTGTTTTTTCAGTTGATAAAACGACACAGATGAATCCAAAATCTCATGTCTATAACAAAAAGGGTGGTAGTAATCTGAAAATACTAAATGCTGCAGAGACATGTCCGACCAAAGCTATTCTAGTTGACAATCTGAATGAGGGTAAAAGGATTTTTCCTTACTAATTAATTCTAAGTTTATTGCATAACTCCTCAATTTCAGACTCGGACAATTCTGGTTTGTGTGAAAACATAGAATGTACTGCACCTGCAGAATCGTCTTTACTTCGTGGAATAAGGTGCACGTGAACGTGTGGTATCTCTTGACCACTCAGTTTACCATTATGAACTGCTACTAGAGTTGCACCTGTCAAAGAGTCAACTTTGGAGATGAGACTGTGAACTGTAGAAAACACTTCAGTGTTAATGTTAGTTGGTAAGTCTTGAAGTTTTTCATAGTGATTTTTTGGAATTACCAGTGCGTGGCCTTTTGCTAGTGGAAACGCATCTAAAAATCCTATGCATGATTGTGTCTCAACAAGAATTTTTGCTGGTATTTCTTTTGATGCAATATTACAAAAAATACAATTCATAATCATTCATCTGGTGAGGCAATAGTTGCCCAAGGGAGTCCATGTCCATAATTTATAGTAACAAGTGTTCCTTCTTTAAGATTACAGTTTTCAATTGTTTTTGGAATTCCGTCAGATGTATCTACGTAGCAATTACCGTCTGCAGAACTAAAAATTTCAACCTGTTCTGTGACATCTTCACGAATGAAATTCCAAAATGGAAATACAAGTGTACCAAGAACTATTCCTGCAACTGCTAACGATCCTAAAAAAACTATAGCATATTTTTGACCATCAGATAATTCCATGTTTGTTGGTGAGAAATTTTACACTAATAGATTTTTACCACATGCCGCCGGATTCCTGAAATCCTTGTTTGCC
>CAYVWD010000070.1:0-4630 GCA_964455405.1 uncultured Candidatus Nitrosopelagicus sp.
CCGATCCACATCCAGGTAATATTTCTGTTAAAGATGATGGCACACTTATTCTCTATGACTTTGGAATGATTGGAAGACTAAACAATGAGACCAGACTGCGTTTAGTTCGTCTGTATCTTGCTTTAGTAGAGAAAGATCCATCAAGAACCGTAAATGCAATGGATGAATTGGGAATGCTAGCACCTGATTTCAACAGAGATGTTATAGAGAAAGGCATAGAGATGTCCATTAAATCAATGTATGGAAAAAAACCAGATGAAATGGAAGTAGAAGCACTAATGTCTCTCGCAAACAAAACAATGTCAAAGTTTCCATTTAAACTACCAAAGCACCTAGCATTGTATTTGAGGATGTCAACTATTATTGAAGGAATTTATCACACTCACAAAGTTGATTTTAAATTTATCAAAGTATTAAGACAAATCTTAGAAGAAGAGTCACTAATCAAAGATGCATACATTGAGGAAATAAAACATTCATTCAAAAGATTTGCAAAGACACTTGATGACACACTTACAATTGCACCTGAGATAAAAAAATTCATGGATGAGAACCGTATCATCCAATATAATAATAGTAAAAAATCAAGTACACTACTTTCTGGAAGCATCTTATCTGCTGCAGTTTTTCTTGGATCTGCATTTTTATTCCAATCAAATGAAACCTTGGGAGTGGCAGGAATGATCGCATCTGGTATAATTATCGGCATTTCTGTTATTTTTAGGAATAGATAACCCAAGTTCTCTTTCTAAAGAACGATCGCTAGTGTTAAAATGGATATAGTGCCTAATCATGCATGAGCAAACTGTCAGATTCAAAATCCAAAAAATCAAAGCGAATTAAAGAAGAAGTTGAAGACACCATCAATGACGAAGAATTAACTAGGCTGGATAGACTGAAAACTGGTCGAAGGAATTTTTCTTAACCTTAACATTACTACTGAAGATTTTTAATTACTACTAGAAACTATGATTTAGATTACAATGATAATAGTTTTTGAAGGTGGGGATCAGGCAGGAAAAAAGACTCAATCCGCACTATTACAACGGAAACTCAAATCAGCAAAGATCAAGGCAACAGTTTTTTCCTTTCCAGATTATTCAACACCGATAGGTAAAGAAATCTCCAAATATTTGCACGGAAAAAGAAAGTTTCCACCACAAGTCATTCACTGTCTTCTAGCTGCAAATAGATGGGAAAAACTAGATGAGATTAAAAAAGCACAACAAAAAAACTCAATTGTCATAATGAACAGATATAGTGAATCTAATTTGGTTTATGGTTTGGTAAATGGTCTAAAACTTGATTGGCTTGAAAATTTGGATTTTGGGCTTCCAAAATCAGATCTCGTTATTCTATTGGATGTACCACAAATTGAATCATTCAGTAGAAAAAGATCAAATCGTGATAGATTTGAAAAAGACAAAAATTTTGCTATTAAGATATCAAAAACATATAGAAAAATAGCTGTAAAGAAAAGATGGAGAATTGTTGATGCCACAAAATCTAAACAGGCGGTACATGAGGATATAATGAAAATCTTTAGAAAAAAGATAGGAATATGAAAAAAGCATATCTTGAAATCACTGATCCTTTTCATGATTTTATCCGTCTAAATGAAGCCGAGAGACAGATAATCGACACCTCAGTGTTTCAACGATTGAGAAGAATCAAACAATTATCTGGTGCACACTTGACTTATCCAGGTGCTCAGCACACCAGGTTTGAACACTCGCTTGGCGTCATGCATATTGCATCTATGGCAGGCACATCATTACAATCCAAATCAATAATGACAAAAGATGATATCTTAAACTTGCGTATAGCAGCTTTACTTCATGACATAGGTCATGGTCCATTTTCACACCTATTTGAGGAAGTATTACAGAGAAAAAAGAAAAAAAGCCATGAGCATATTGGTAAACAAATCATACTCAAGACCGAGATCGGTGATATTATTTCCAAAAATGGATTTGATAAGAAACAAATCCGTAATCTAGCTATGGGTGAATCAAGATCGCAATTCATGAATGAGATTATTTCAGGTGCACTATCTGCAGATATGATGGATTACCTTCTTCGCGATGGATATTTTACAGGAGCAGAGCATGCAAAAATTGATCATAGTAGGATTACATACTCACTTGATGTCTATAAGAAAAAGCTCGCATTAGATCATTCAGCCTTGGTAAATTTTGAAACTATGATGATATCCAGATTTCAAATGTTTAAAGCAGTTTATTTTCACAAGACTGTACGTGCTGGTGAGGTAATGTTACTAGAAGCTATGACACTTGCAGACAATGAACTCGGATTAACATCACTAACACTAGATGAGTATATCAAAAAAACTGACGAATCCATAATGGAATCACTATTATCTCTTCCAGAATCTAACTTTGAATTAAGGACTGCAAAAAAAATTGCCACAGACTATCAAAATAGAAGATTATTCAAATGTGTCTTTGAAAAGATCATTTCAACAAATCTTACAACGAAAGTTATGCAGGAGTTAAAAAACAGAATTATCAAAAAATCAAAGGTTACTCCTAGTCAGGTTTTTCTTGATACATCAACTACACACTCAATACCATTGACTCCATCAAAGAAAGAATCCAAGTCTATAATACTAGTGAAAAAAGGTTCGAAAAACATCACATCCGAACAAATTCCAATCTCAAAAATACCATTGGTGTCTTCAATGTCTGGAAAGATGAATATACTTAGGGTATACACACAACAAAAGAATCGTAAAAAAGTTGAAATTACTGCAAAATCAATTCTTGGTGAACTAAGATAATGAAAAAACGAATTGTCATCAAGTTTTCTGGTAAGGTATTCGCAATGGAAAATATCAAAATTCTTAAAGACTATGCCAGATTTCTGGTTAAAATTAGTAAGACATGCCAACCAATTGTGATAGCTGGCGGCGGAAAGATTGCAAGGCATTACATCAACCATGCACGCTCATCAGGAGCTGATGAATCCACATTGGATGAATTAGGAATTGAAATATCTAGGTTGAATGCTAAGCTTCTCATCTATGCATTAAAGAACAATGCATACTCGCATCCACCAACTACCCTGAAAGAAGTACAACACGCAGTTGATAGTGGATTGATAGTTGTGGCAGGTGGTTTACATCCAGGCCAAAGTACAAATGGTACAGCTGCTCTGATCGCTGAAAAAACTAACGCTGAGCAGTTTATCAATGCAACAGATGTGGATGGTATCTTCAATTCTGATCCTAACAAGAACAAAAACGCCAAACTCTTCAAACAAATTGATATGAAAGATCTAAAGAAAATGCTAATTCATGAAGATTCTGTGGCAGGAGGATATGATTTAATGGACATAGTAGCACTGAAAATCATCGAACGCTCGAAAATCAAGACCACAGTAATAAAATCAGATATTAAAAATCTTGAAAAGGCACTTCAGGGCAAGATGACTGGAACTGAAATTCTTTTATCAAAAAAATAGTTATTATTTTAATTCGTCTTGAATTGTTGGAAACGCTTCTGTCCATATCATAATCTCATTTCCAGAGAATTCTTCAATTCCTGCCTCTGTAACTTTTTTGAAAATTTCACTAGCTTCTTCTTTTTCAAGGTCTTTTGACTGACTTTTTGTATAGCCATCCTCATCAACTAGCAAGATAACATAACCTTCTGGTTTTTTAATTACTGCTGAATAGATCTCTTCTCCGACTGGGTAGAACTTTCCTTCCTTTTTCTTTGTGGTAAGTGTTAGCATAGCAAAACCTGCAATCTCAAAAAGCTTCATTTGTGCTTTATTGGCTCTGATTTTTCCCTCTTGAACAGCTTGAAAGTATTGCATGATTATTTTGCAATGTAGCACTATATGGATTTTTTATGTTAACATTTAAGAGAAGAATCGACACAAATGTAATATTGAACCCCAAAATCCTTGTTAGTGGAATAATTGGTGCATTTGCAATAGTTATTTTAGCAATTGCCTATTCAGGGACATCTATAATTGATGATACATCAGAGGGTGGCTTTTTGGCATCACCATCGGATTCAGCACCAGAGGTCTTACCACTAATAATTGACTTGGAAAATATTGAGATTGTTGATGTTGATGAAAGAGTGGCATATATTGAATTATCATTCAAGATTACTAATCCAAATTACAAATCTGTTATTTTAGAGATGATTCGATATAGTGTTTTTGAAGATGGAACCAAGATTGGTACAAAAAGTATTGGTGATAGGGCCGCACCTGGAGGGCTGGTTTCAGCCTCTAACTACTTTACAATTCTAAACGATCGACCATCGATTATCAAAGACGAGTTTACAATAATGAATGATGGAAATATACCTGAGATTTGGTCTGCATTACAAAGTGATTCAGCTGATTGGCGTATAACTGGAGATGCATTTTACAATCTAAGTTCAATGACTTCAGGCGGAGAAAACGAGATAAATATTGACTTTGTCCGCTAGTTACGTATCATAAAATGATGAAATTGTGTTTATTTGTTAAAAAACCTATAAAATAACCATCAATATTATATTCTATTTACTTGCGAAATTTTCCATGGCAGAAGCAGGTATGGCCGCATATGGATCAGCTATTGGGGTAGCAATTGCACTAGCAGTTGTTA
>CAYVWD010000071.1:0-2735 GCA_964455405.1 uncultured Candidatus Nitrosopelagicus sp.
AGTAGCCATTACAGCTTCACCTCCGTGAATTCACATTTTTTGTCCTCGGGAAGTTGATAGATTGTCTTGCATGTTTTGCAAATAAACAAGTCTTCAACTCTATCTTTTCTACCACCTTGGTAAATGGAGAAACATTGAACCTTACATTGTGGGCATACAGGGTTCTTATGATCTAGTAGACCACTGAATATTTTGCTATTCATCGAATCCCTCCGATAGTTCTTCCACACTATTTCCAAAGTGAGTTATTGTATCCTGATTAGATTGTGCCCATTCTAACTGCTCTTCAAGTGAAGCTGTCCACTGTGAACGTTCAGCGAATTGAGCCAAGATGTCGTTGCATTCACCCCAGGTCATAAGAGATAGATGTTTCTTAGAATTCCTTAATGCATCAACTAGCATATGTTGCGCATACAGCAATTTTTCCAAATGCTTGTCAAGATCGTACATGAACTCAGGCATTGGGTTTTGGTTTGTCATTTCCTAGCAAACCTCCATTGGTTTCTTGCCTTTTCTCGTCTTCCCATGCTTCGTAGCTGTTTTCTAGAATAAGATGACATCAAAGAAAGTCCGCCAACGTCTTCTGTCACGCTGTTTGGAAGATGAAGTCCCTCTTTTTTACCGGCTATCTTCCAACCGGACTTTTTGCTGGGAAGAGATTCCCAGACGAATTGCTCGCGGTGTATTGTTTGTGCTTTCATGGGTATACTAGGTCGTCTAGACTATATGAGAAGAAATTACATTTTGTCATGTTACAAATTGTAACACATAGTTGCGAAGAATGTGATCTTGGTTGTTATTCTATCTTTGTTTGTAGTGGAATTATTAAAGACTGTGTTACAAATTGTAATGCGTCTTTAAATGCAAATCTGAGGAATTTAGTTATTGACAGATAATGAATTAGATCTTGAAACTGAACCAGAATCTGAAAAAAATTATAAAAATAGCCTTGAGGAAGAATTGTACCTACATCTTGATGGTTGGAAAGGCACAAGTAGCATGATTTTACTATGCTTTTTTGGTTTCTTTTGCGTAGTCGTAGTTTTGGGAATGTTTCCGTTTGAAGGATATGAAGATGCAATAGCAATAGTATTTTTTGCTGCGATAGGAATTTCTATAGTCAAATGGAATTGGCAGAGGAAGAAGTCTCGCAATATACAGAATCAGTATGAACGCAGACAATATTTTTTGATCCTTTCTACGATGGAAGGTGAAGGTAAAAATACATTAGAAAAATTCATGGATATTGCAATTCGTGTTTTCCCTCCTTTGAAAAAAGAGGCACAAAAACATGCATTCAAAAAAGATTGGTGGTTAGATGAAACAAAGAGAGAAGATGCTGGAGAAAACAAATATGATATTATAACCAGTCATCGAATTGGTTTTGCAAAAGTATGGTTTGTTGTAAAAAGATTTGATAAAACAGTAACTTTTGATGATATTACAAATGTATGGATGAAAGATAAAAGGGAGCAAGATAGAAGACCAATTAGAATTGTTATAATTGCAAAAGATTATGATCCAAAATTCTTTACTAATGAATTAGATGAAAAAATGAAAGATTTACTATTTTATCAGAAGAGAGAGCGAAGCAAAAGAAGTGAAAAGACAATTACAAATTTAAAAAAGAAAAATAAATATGAAAAAATGCGTACCGAAAGAATGAATAATCCAGATAAAATTGGGATTGATCTATTAATTGAAAAAGAATATGGTTTTACTCCTCTTTGGTTACATTAGTTTCGTCTTTTGATTTAGCCATTTGCCTTGACCAAGAAACCATATCTCGTGTCTTCTGAAATTCATCACTTTTGAAAGTTGCTAAAATTTGTTCCCCTTGTTGAGTAATACGATATTCTGCATCAGCCATTGTAACAAATTTATCTTTTCCAGTTCGTGATTCTAAATTACCTCTCTTTACTTGATACTCACAAAAATTTCTTATTTCAGGTTGTTTTAATTTTGGTCTTTCCATTCCACGCTGAATATCTGCTACTGTAACCCAATCCTTTACGACACCTTGTTCACCATAAGGTCCAACAACCCCTTTGAGATGTATCGATTTAATTGTAGAAAAAAGAATTTGAATAGTTTCTATATCAGATCTAACCAACTCGTAAAAAACACGTTTTAATAGTATTTGAAAATGCCTACGTGGTACGGTTTTTGAACTCAACTCCAGAAAATAACAATATTAAGATCCTCTAACTTGATCGATCACTAATGTCTGAAATCGAACTGCCAATAGAACTCAAAAGAATAATCCTAGATGGAGCCGAAGAGACCAAACTAGGAGATAGAAAGGGTGCAACAAAACAGTACCGAAAGGGAAATTTGCACATCAGAGAATATGATGATAAATTTACAGTTCACACAGACAGGGTAGACCCAAGAGAAGATCCAATTGGCCATTTAATTTATGACGCACAAGAAGTGCTAATCGGACTGGCAGGTGCTGCACTTGGCGGCGGAGTAATTGGCTCATTGATTTACAAATTAAAAAACGACTCTAAATTTAAAAAAGAAAAAGCAGTTGCAGGTGGACTGATTGCATCAGTTGCAGCAGGCTATGCATCATATTACATTTCAAAAAAGCTAAAGGAGAAGATGAACAATGGATGACAAAAAAGCAATTCAAAAGAAAATTGATTTTATTGCATCTGAAATAAGAGAGCATCGAATCCAGCTCCACAAGCTAAACAAGGAACTCCAAGACGCAATTGACAAGCAACAAA
>CAYVWD010000072.1:0-4533 GCA_964455405.1 uncultured Candidatus Nitrosopelagicus sp.
CCAATGAAACTTTTGGAGTTGGTGATGCCGACAAAATACGATTTAATGCACCAGAAAACTCTTTTCAAACAATAACAGTTACTGGTGAGGCATTTGATCTAAAAATTATTACTCCAGATGACAGCAATAATGTTGATCAAAGTATCAAAGGTAAGGCAACATTTTCCTGGACAAATCTAACTCCAGGTGAAAATATTATTCAGATACAGAATATAGGACAATCTGAGTTTACTGTCTCTGGAACATTTGAATTACAACGTGACCCACTATTCTTTACATATTCTATTTTGGTTATAGTCGCAGGAATTGTGATTATTGGATTTAGTGCAGGATTTAGTGTTAGAAAGCCAAAGGGATTTTAGTTTAATTCTGCTAGCTGATACGAACCAATGATTTTAAGAAACTTTGTGTTTTTTTTCAGACCTTCTAACATAGAACTTATTGTTTCATTTGATATATGACCAATAAAATCTAAATAAAAATTATATTCCCACGTGGTTCCTTTCTTTGGTCGTGACTCAATTTTTGTTAGGTTAATGTTATTGTTAGAAAACTCTTTAATTATTTCATACAGTGCACCTGGTTCATGATTAATTGAAAAGATGATTGATGTCTTGTCGTTTGATGTTGGTTCTGTTTGCTGTTTGGAGAAAATTAAAAATCTAGTTACATTATTTGGATCATTTTCAATTTTTTCTTTTACTATAGGTACATTGTAGATCTCAGCTGCATTTTTACTTGCTATAGCCGCAATATTTTTTTCATCCATTTCTTTGATGATCTTAACACTACCAGCAGTATCATATGTTGGAACTGTCTTTAGAGAATTTTTTTGAATAAAATCACTACACTGTCCTAATGCCTGAGGATGAGAATAAACAGTAGTAATATCTTCCAATTCTCCATTGCAGATGAGACAGTGATGAATTTCTAGGTAGATTTCACCTACAGCATGAAGTTTTGATGAAAGAATTGCATCAAAGCTTTGACCAACACTGCCTTCAATAGAATTTTCTACAGGAAGAATTGCATAATCTGAATTTCCAGATTCCGCTTCTTCTAGCACATCCTGAAAAGTATTACAAGGAACTGCCTCAATCTCATTTTTGAAAAATCTTTTAGCTGACGTTTCGCTATATGCCCCATGTTCACCCTGAAAAGAAATTTTCTTCATATCCAAACTCTTATTTTAAGAAATCACTTTTTCCAAAATCAGAGGATAATTTTCTATCATCAAACCAACCACAATCTTTGCATTTTACTGCATCACGATTCTTGATTACATCTCCAAAGCACTTTCTACATTTTGTAAATAGAACACCAAGATGTGGTTCGTCGATTGATGCATGGATTGTTCCATTGATGCGACTAATTATTTTTAATTTGATAATGTCTTTTACTAATGCAACATTCTTCTTTCTGAGGTGTCTTGTAGTGCATATGCATTCAACGTTTGAGTTTATTTTAGTACCATTAATGTATTGCATAGAAACTACAATCATTGATCCCAGTGCCGCCTCGACAATTCCAACTATTTCATCACCAACCTTTGGGATCGGGATTGATTTTTTGTTGTGAATTGATGCAATTCGTTCAGTCTTATCAAAATCTGGTTTACCAAAAACAGCAGATCTTATACTCTCACCATCATCAAATGTGTTTTCACCTGCAAGATATTCTTCCAAGAAGGCAATTTTTTCTCCTGGAAATTTAAATTCTTCAGACATACGCTATTTTCACACGACCTCAATTATTAATTGTTTTTTATAACCAGTGGGGAATTTCCAAGTAATCATCAATTTTCTCATTTCTGAGAACTTTTAGTAATGCATTTGCTTGTGGTGTTGATAATACTGGTTTATCAAATTGATTATCAATAGAAATTCTTGGACAGGCGACTTGAATAAATGCATCAACATCTTTAAAATTTTTCAATCTATCATCCGTGATATCTGTTAGTGCAAAAAGCTGTACTGATTTACCCACACTTTCTAATTCTTTTTTAAATTTTAATGCTGTAATTATAGCAAACTGACCTTCTTTTAATCCAACGATTATTCCAAACATCTGAGCTTCAGCAGCCTTAAAAATTGTTAATGTTGCTTTTTTCTCTAATTTTTTTGCAAATTCTGTGACATCTCTAACTTCATTAAAGTATGGATCTAAAACAAATGTTGGTTTCTTTGTTGATAGTGCAATACCTGCGGCATGAAAATTACTCTGACCAAGAAACAAGTTGCAATCAGCTTCATCTTTTGTTTCTACAGCCGGATAAAATTCACATCCAAATACTTGTCCATCATTTAATAGTCCTTTACCTTTTCCTATCTTAACGGTAAC
Source organism: uncultured Candidatus Nitrosopelagicus sp. (assembly GCA_964455405.1). Classification (GTDB taxonomy): domain Archaea; phylum Thermoproteota; class Nitrososphaeria; order Nitrososphaerales; family Nitrosopumilaceae; genus Nitrosopelagicus. The sequence continues at coordinate 2,341 of CAYVWD010000072.1, forward strand.
ATTGTTTTCTTCCAGAAATTTTTTTACATGATCAACTTCATGAAGATGTTGGCTGTCAGTAATCAGTGAAATTGTTTTTCCACCAAGTTTCTTAATACATTTTGGTAAAACACGATCAAATGTGACGTTATCAAATGCATCAATCATCACAACATTATTTTCAAATGTATCAAGTTTGTTAGTATGACCAACATAAAACAAAATTTCAGCACCAAGTACTTTTGCACCGTTTGAATTCAAGTCACATGTTCCCCAAGTTGTATCACCCAAAATAAACGCAGGAATATCAAATTTTTCCATTATGTGCTGTGCGGCCTCTTGTATTTTTGGCAGAATTCCATCAGGACCATTTATGGCAACTGAAATTGGTTTTTTCTCTGAAATCACCTCAAATATCTTTTCTTCATCTATTACTATCATTAGCTCACCAAATTGTATTTTGAATTTAAACTAAACTCAAAAACCTCATAATCACTAAAATTGAAATTTATTCTAGGTCATATATGGAATCGAAAATAATTCATATTGGATTTGATGATACAGACTCCCCAAAAGGCATGTGTACTACCTATTTGGCTTACAGATTGATCAATCTTCTAAAAAAAGAACATGTGAATTTTTTAGACTTTCCGAAATTAATCAGGTTTAATCCAAACATCCCATGGAAGACACGTGGAAATGGTGCTGTAGGAATAAAAATTTCTACAACAAAACCAGAGAAAATCAAAATGTTAGTTAGAGGACTTGTTAACAAATTTGCCGATACAAAAAACGGTGCAAATCCAGGAGTTGTATTTTTTGAACAAGAAAAAATCCCAAACCACTTTAGTCAATTTAGTGCTAAAGCACTATGGAAGCTAATTAAAAGAAACGACGCAAAAATCTTCATCGAAAAAAATAATATCGAATCATTTCATTTGGGTAATGGTCAAGGGTTAGTAGGCGCAATAGGTGCAATAAGTTATCAATTTTCAGATAATACTTTTGAATTATTAAGTTACAGAAATAAATCCAAATTTGGTCTTAAAAGAAATATTGACAAAAAACTTGTGAAAAAGATGCAAGAAAAAACATTTCCACACACGTTTAACAGTTATGACAATGAGAAAGAGAAAATTTTGATTAGTCCTAATGGACCGGATCCTGTATTTTTTGGTGTTCGTGGAGAAAACCCTTCGATATTAATTTCTGCTGCAGAATCAATTAAACCTAAAGAAAAATTGGATGGTTATCTAATTTTCAAATCTAATCAAGGAACTGGTGATCATCTAAGAAATCAAATAGATGTAGACAGTTTTGAACCATACACATCAGGTACCATTAAAGGAATTGTATCATCAAATCCAATTACACTACGTGGTGGGCATGTATTCTTTTCAATTAACTCAGAAAATAAAATTCTAAATTGCTGTGTCTACAAACCTACTAAAATTACACAGATTGCAAAGAATCTCATTAAGGGAGACAAAATTTTCATTGGTGGCGGAGTAAGAAAAGCCTCAAAGAACTTTGATAGAATTTTTAACATTGAATTTTTAAAACCGTTACATCTAGAGACACATGCGACACTTAGAAATCCACTTTGTAAGTCATGTAATAAACGGATGAAATCAAAAGGCAGGAATCAAGGATTTCAATGTAAAAGATGTGGTAAAAAATCCAAAAGTAAAATTGTAATAAAAGTTCCAAGGAAAATTTCAAAAAAAATGTACATTCCATCAGTTTCTGCACATAGGCATCTTACGAAACCTATTCAGAGGTTTGACAAAATTAATCAAAGAAACCACTTCGATAAGAGAATTCAGTGGTGTTCCAAATTCTAGGAACGAAATATAGCGGGGAGTAGATTTGAACTACTGGTTTTCGGGTTATGAGCCCGACGGGATGACCTGACTTGCCCACCCCGCTGAACAAAAATCTCAAATGAGGTATATACGCGTTTCAAATTCGGAAATGAATAAAAGTATTCTAAAGGAGCTGTGTTTGTGGATAAACGAATTAGAATTGGAGGGATAGTAGCCGCACTAATTTTTTCGGCTATAATTTTAACATCACCATCAGATCCACTACCCATACCAGAACCTATTACAGATGAACAACCAAATCAGTTTGTTGAAATCATAGCTACAAATCTTGAAAAACCATGGGCAATTGATTTCGCAGATGAAAGAATTTTCATCAGTGAAAGATCAG
>CAYVWD010000073.1:0-3437 GCA_964455405.1 uncultured Candidatus Nitrosopelagicus sp.
AATTGTTGGAATTGCACAAATAATAGTCACCACGTATTGGGGATTCTATATTTCACCAGACTCTACTATGCCATTAGTTGAGAGGTTAGTAATAGATCCAATATACCTTTACTCAGTAATGATATTGCTAGTTCCATTAGGCATAGGATTTAGTTATATGATGATCCATCTTGCAAAAGAAGGAGAAAGAAAGGCCAAGATGGCCAAAGAAAAAGGGCCCCAAAAAGTATCTCAGATTAATCTCTCAGATAAATGGATAAACTGGCTCTTAGTTGCTTTGATAGCTTTCCAGGTCTTCCTGAATATAGCGGCATATAATGCAGCTATTAGTGGAATGAAGAACATGTCTCTATTTTTGGCAGGTCTTATCTTGATAGTGTTTGCAGGAATGTTCCATGTGTACAGATATGCAATGGCTAAAACAAAAGAAGTTCCACCACCCCCAAGTGGAAAAACAAAGATAACAAAATCTATTGCACCTCCTGATTCCAAAGAACTTGGGTCACCTGCGGATGACATAATTTCTGGTTCAGAGACAAAATCAATTAGCAGTAAAGTTGATGATATAAAAGGCTCTGAAGAAATTACCAAATCTGAAACACCGGCAATTAAAGCAGACATTAAAGAAATGGAACCAAGCAAAGACTTGGACACAGGAATTTCTGATCTAAAAAAACCTTAGAAAACCATTCTTCTAAATAAGCTTTATAAGACTTCTCGAAACCATGCAAGCTATTGAGTACAATTAATCCCACATCAAGTCATGTCTATGGAATTGGTATACTTGTAATGATTGTAGGTTTGGGAGTTACAATTAGTTGGTACACCATGTTCTGGTTACCTGAAGAAAACGTAAAAGTTTCTGTTGATGAGCACATTCTACATCCAAGTGGAGAAACTATCATAAACATCATAGAAGGTTCAGCAAGTCCAGAACAGACTGATAACTATGTACCTAAACTAGTTCAAGTGCAACTTACAATTGATAACCACGTAATTTGGAAAAATGTTGATGAAACCCCACATACAGTTACCCCTGACAGTCATGACAAAGACATAACAATTGATCCTTGGAGTGGTGAATTTGGATCAATTGGTGTAATTATGCCAGGTGAAGAATATGAATTTCTATTTACAGATGCGCCACCTAATGGCGCCAAAGTCATAGAATATCACTGTGAGCCACATCCTTGGATGAAAGGTACAGTTGAAATCACAAAATCAAGATTCTAGTTAGAAAAAACAGCAAATAATTGATCACTTTCTACTTCTTTGTGTTGCTCAATTATTGACGCACGAAATTTTACATCATGAGATTCTTTTGGTTCAAAATCAATTGATGCCGTAAATTCGGCTCTGTTTTCCGGCATTACGTCTTTACTAATAAATAATCTTGAAACATTTTGTGTTATTTTTTTTCCATTGTATGAACGCCATACAACTAACTCATTTGAACCAATAATCTGAGTATTTACTACAACACCATCATACAATCCCTGATAATTCACAATTACTTCACCTTGGATCTCATTATGTGGTGATATATTGTTACTTTGTAATCTGATCACTATATCTTTCATTATGTCTGCAATTATTTTTCAAAATAAATAACTTATGTAAAAGCGGGCCCGAAGGGCTTCGATCCCTTGACCATTGGATTAGAAGTCCAACACTCTATCCATGCTGAGCTACAGGCCCAAAAAACGGCAATTATTTACAGTATTAAGGGTTTTTACAACCATTTTTTTCTGTAAAGTTCTCTTTCCATTTTGAATAGGAATTGTTGTGCATAACCTGCATATTTACCAAAATACTCAACAATATTTTCATGAAGTGTTTCGTATGTTTTTTCACTTATTGTCTTTGTCAAAATTTGAAATTCTTTTGAATAATATTTGTGTAAAATCCGTAGCATCCATCTATCTAATGGAAAAGCCTCAAGTTTCTCTAATGAAAATAATAAAATACAATCAGCCACCTTGTTTCCAATACCAAATACTTGCTTCAACTCATTTTTTGCATCATAGTAATCTGTTTTTTTCAATAATTCAAAATCTATTTTTCCATTAATTACAGATAATGACGCATTTTTGATTGCTTTTGCACGATATCCCACCCCACATTTTTGAATATTTGATATGGATGCATTTGCCAGATCAACAGGTTCTGGAAAGAGAAAAAAATCTTTTCCATCAACTGTTTTTGTTTTTCCGAACATTCTGCACAGATTCTCCAGTCCTTTTTGAATATTTGAAATATTAGAATTGGATGATACGATAAACGAGATATAGCATTGAAATGGATTCTGCCTTAATAGTCTTAAACCAGGGAATAGTTTTAATGCATTTTTTACAATTCTATCTTTGTTTAGCTCTTTAGTGATTTTTTCAAAATTATCGTCAAACCTAAAAAAATCAAACTCATATCTCAGGTTTTTAGTAAATTTCTCATTATTTCCAAGGACCAGTATTTTATTACCATCTACACCATACCATTTTCTACCTATTTTTTTCCATAAAAATACCTGACCGCTGTTGATTGTTTCATCAAGATTTAGTTTGTAAATTTTAGACAAATTAGATACTGACAGTTTCACCTATTTTTGGTGCGTATGCATCAAAGCCAAATTTTTCATGAATTTCTTCAGCAAATCTAGTACAAGATTGATTATCTCCATGAATTGTCAGAATTTTTGGATTTCCTTTAATATTTTTCACCATTTCAAACAAACTATCTCTATCTGCATGTCCTGAAAATTGAAATTGCTTTACTTGTGCTACAACGTTCAGATCCTTTCCTCTCGTTGAAATCTTACCAGTTTCTAATAATTTTTTTCCAGGCGTTCCTTCTCCTTGATATGAAACAAGTGCAATGCCATTTCTTTCGTCAAATGCTAATTGCTGTAGATAATAAACCGCATTTCCTCCAACTAACATCCCAGCAGGAGAAATCACAACGCATGGTTCTGATAATGCACGTTTTCGATCTTTATGATCATTAATTGCAACCACCTTATCTATTACATCTTTGAATATTTTTGGCTCTTTCTGATATTCTGGATATCGTAGAATTATCTCATTTACTTTCAGAGCCATTCCATCCATTATTATACGATGTTTGAAGTTAGCATTCTTCAAAACACATGCGATTTCTTGTGAACGCTCAACTGAAAATGAAGGGATAAATAATGTACCCTTTCTATCCATAACTTCATTGGCAAATTCAATTAATCCTTGCTCTGACTCTATTCTTGGCTTCTGATTTGCTTGTGAATACGTACTCTCTGTAATCAGCAAATCGATTTCACCGATATCCAGATCTGCTGATGGTAGCATTCTAGATCCTCTGAGATTAATATCACCAGTATAGAACAATTTTTTGCCAGATGATTCAAGTAAAACTGTACTACCTCCTAACACATGTCCAGATGAGCGTAG
>CAYVWD010000074.1:0-4479 GCA_964455405.1 uncultured Candidatus Nitrosopelagicus sp.
ATCAGGAGCTGATGAATCTAAACTGGATGAGCTAGGAAATGAAATATCAAGATTAAAAGCACAGCTGCTAATCTATGCACTAAAGAACAAGGCATATCCACACCCACCAACCTCACTCAAAGAGGCGAAACATGCAGTAGACTCTGGTTTGATTGTAGTGGCTGGTGGCTTGCATCCAGGCCAGTCCACAAATGGAACTGCAGCACTGATTGCCGAGAAGGTCAAAGCAGTTGCATTCTTGAATGCAACTGACGTAAAGGGAATTTATGACTATGATCCAAACAAGAGCAAAAAGGCCAAGCTCTTCAAAACAATTGAACTAAAGAAATTGCGAGGAATGCTGGTCAAGGAGGACTCTGTTGCCGGTGGCTATGACCTAATGGACATAGTTGCACTCAAAATTATCGAGCGCTCAAAAATTAAAACTCGCGTAATACAGTCAGACATCAAGACACTTGAAAAGGCAGTAAAGGGCTTGGCGGTTGGAACTGAGATTGTATTGCCAAAGAAATAATGTATGTAAGAAATTAGAATTACATTTTACTGATTAGATCTTGCTTCATTTTGGTAAATTCTTCTTCAGATAGAATTCCCTGCTCTTTTAATTTTGCAATTTTAGCCAATTCATCAGCTACAGATGTTCCTCCAGAAGAATTGTTTGAATTTGCTTGATTCTTTGCATCAACAATACAATTTCTAATATGTTTGAGAAGTACTTCAGCTTCATCCTTACTTAAAGCATCAATTGTACCTGCATCATCTCTATTCCATGTTCCTAACATACTTGAAAAATCGCCCCCGCGATTTGCAGCCATGCCCGGTACCGTTATTGCAACAGCGGATGAAAACATTCCTTTCTCTAATCTCACATTTGTAATGTCAGAATAGTTGTAATCTTCAACTTTTTGTCTTAAACCTAAAGCGGTAGGATTTCTAATCAACAGTCTTTTGTTAGTAGCAAAAACTATGTTTGGTGTAAATAGAGAACCACCAGGTTTCAATGGGTTCTTACCTTGTCTAATAACTAGATGTACTTGTTCATCATCATCTAACCTATCTTTAATTTTTTTAATCTCACTTTCTTTTTGATCTGATGTCAAACCAGGAGAAGATTCATTATTTTTCTTTCCAAACATTGTGATCATAATGTGCTAAGTCAATAATAAAGATGATCTTAAAGCAGACCAAATGATGTATGTATAATGTATGTATAAAATTAGAAATTATTTGTAATTAAACACGACAAAAAGTATCTACATTTACCACAAGTCTGACTAGATATACTAGATTTGCCAGCATAACGAATTACTTTTTCACAAAGCTTACATCTCAAACTAATTTACCCTCTAGCAAACTTTTCAGATAGTATCTATATCTGTCATTTCCAATTATTTTTTTTTCTTTTGCTCTTTCTAACAACTTAATTTTTTCTTTTTCAAAAATTCTAGCTTTTTTAAGGAGACCTGCTTTCCAGATTAATTCCTGATAAAGTGCAAAAGAAATTTCATCAAGAATATCTTTTTTAGAAAAAAATTGACCAAATTGAATCAAATGATCTATTCTTCGTTTACCAGTATGATATAATTCAAAATCATGAGCAATTGCTTCATTGAAATTAATTATTTCAAATTCATTTTTCGTTGATTTATCAAAATTATATAATAATCTTCCAATTTTCCAAAAATGTGATGATTTTCTTTGTGTTTTATCTCGTGGGAGTATATCTTGAACTTTTTTAATTAATAACATGTATCTTTTTTTGAATTTTATTATTGCGTCTGTAATAGATGTGTCAAAATCAAAATAATCTTCAGCCTCTAAGATGATTTCAGGTTCTAAGACACCATCTTGGTTTTCCATCCAAGTAATTTCTATTGGTATTTTTTCTTTCATACTTCTATGGTAAGAATTTGCCATTTGCATCTCTCCTAGGGCTTCCTCCAATATTGAAATTCCAAACATCTCGTCTTTTTGAATGAAATTCTTTTTCTAATAATGTAAAAATCTTATCTTCAATATCTAATGCCTTATCAACTGTCATTTTTCCAGCTTTTGAGGCAAGCTTTAGCAATTGACTTGAAATAATCCTACATAGATGATATTGCTTTCCTTCTTTTGTTTTTTCTACGTTTCTTGCTACTGGATGACCAAGGTTCACCACAATCTGATTACTATCAATTTGCATCCAACCTTGTCTTTGATCATCTGGTTTGACAACAGTAGTAAATGAAAAACCACCTCTGTTTCTGGATTTTTTTCGATCTTTTTGCTTGTCTAGGTTCTCGTCTTTCTTCTCTTTTTTATTGTCTTTAGATGTCTGTTCTTCAGACTTCATTACTCGTGTACCCTTACCTATAGATTCACCATTCCTATTCATATTTCCACAAATCGATTTTGGATTTAATTCAGGAAAATTTTCTTTTAATATTTTTTGAAGTGCATTTGTAAATTTATTTTTAAGAGTTTTTGCTTCGTCAGGATCTTCTAGATATCCAAGTTCCTTTAAGATTTTATTTATTTCTCTTTCAATTTCTGGTTCAATATTTCGAGTAAATATTCCAAGTCGGAAATTATGTTTATTACTACCAAGCTGATCTGAGATACATAATGCATCAACAATTGCATAAAACTTCTTTTTAAATTCTGACTTTACATTTGAAAGTAAATTTCTTGGTTTTGTAATTGTTATACTTTTCCCACTCACATGATATTCAATATTACATCGATTATCTGGAATACTCTCATCAGTTATCCATAAAGTAAATGGTAATTTTCTATCTTTTATTGCAATTTCTCTTTTGAAGGTTTTAACTGCAGTAGGTTTCCAAGACTCTAATTTCTTACCTTGAATTATTACATTTAGACCATTTCGCATGGCAGTGTTGAAATATTTCAAAACAGTTTGTGTAATGGTTTTTGTTAAAATTTCATAATCTTCAGGATTTAGGTATACCTTGTATGAAGTACCTACAAACTTTCGTGTAGGTTCTACAAAATTCCAACTAGCTTTATTTTTCTGAATAAACATTACAGATGCTAATGACTTTGTACCATCAGATGACTCGGTCACAATTTTTGATTCCAGCCAACTTCCCAGGTATAGCTTGGCACCTATTCCTGCCCAACCTAATCCTTTTCCATAGGTTTTAGATGAACGTGCAATAACATGATAATTTCTAAAGTCTTGTTCAGACATTGGGGGTCCATTGTTTACAAATTGAATATACTTACCATCTTTGTCCTGGTCTAATTCTATTTGAAGTTCAGTAGCATCTACATCAACTGCATTTCCAAATGCTTCAGACACAACCATCTCTGTTCCTGAATCATAAAATCTTGCTAAATCCTGTAATAGATGTACAGAATCTACATCCATAGGATTAGGAGTAGAGGAAGAACTCATCTCATCTCCTCCTTTTTCAAGACTTTGTCTAGATCTTTCATGGCATCACCAATCAGTTCGACTTGGTCTGTTCCGTCTTCTTCTAATTGGCTCATTGTATTGTCGAATTTTTCAACATACTTGAGCAGCTTCTTTCTTTGTGCATCTTTCTCTGATGAGATCTTTTTGTATTCAACAATACATTTTAGAATTGGATTTGCTCTATCATTTAGCCACGTTGTGATGACTTTGATAGTTTTGTTTTTTTCTTTTTCAGTTTGTTGTTGATCTTTCATGTATTGCTTTGAGGCTTCCCAAGCTAAAATCTCCCTTCTGTATCCACCATATGCTACAGATAGAAATTCTGGTTTTACCATCATGATTTTCTCTTTTTCTAGATAGTGAACTCTATCGTTTAGAGCATCAGATGGGAATGACTTTGTGACTAAAATCCCATAGTTAGTTTTTTCCTGTTTTTTGTTTTTCTGTAACTGTTGGATGAAGGTACTGCTCCATTTGTCTACATACTTGCAACTGATGCAGATTTTTGCCTTCTCAGTTCCACCCTCTATAACGGTTGCGATGATGTCTGAATCACCCTTGTTTGCATTTTCATCACTAAAGTTGTCATGTGGAAATGCTGACTTTAGTTCCTTTACAGTAACTAATTCTCCAATTTTACCAATCGAGATTCCACTTAGTTTGGCATCTATACCATCAATCTGTTTCTGCAACATTGTCATAACTCTCTTCATTTCTGACTCTGTTGCCAGTTTTTCAGGATCCATTCTTTTCATGGTCACATCAACTAGCTGTAGGAATTTACCAAGAGTTTCATCATTTCGATGAGCCTTTAAAATTCCAAATTCTTCTTTGGTGAGTCCACGTTTAGCTAGGTTTTGTTCTTGAACTTGTGTGTCACACATTGGACACTTGATGTATAATTCATCAGAAATAGTAGCCATTACAGCTTCACCTCCGTGAATTCACATTTTTTGTCCTCGGGAAGTTGATAGATTGTCTTGCATGTTTTGCAAATAAACAAGTCTTCAACTCTATCTTTTCTACCACCTTGGTAAATGGAGAAACATTGAACC
>CAYVWD010000075.1:0-2798 GCA_964455405.1 uncultured Candidatus Nitrosopelagicus sp.
TTCATTGATTATTTATCTAAATTAAAGAAATCAATGATTATAAAAAAACTTTCAAAACAAAAAAAAACAATTGAAAGGATTGTGGTTTAATTTCAATAACAATCCAATGGCACTTAATGTAGTTTTTATGGGAACGCCTGAGTTTGCGGTTCCAACTCTAGATATTTTAATTAAAAAAAAATTTAATATTTTAAAAGTTTATACCCAACCTCCAAAAAAATCAAAAAGAGGGCAAAAAATAAATTCATCTCCGATAGAAAATTTTTGTAAAAAAAACAAAATAAATTTTGGAAACCCAGCAAGTTTAGATAATGAAGACGAGTTTAATATTTTTAAAAAATTATTACCAGACATAGTTATCGTAGTTGCATACGGGCAAATAATTCCAAAAAATTTTCTAACTAAAACTAAATTTGGATTTATTAATATTCACGGATCATTATTACCCAAATGGAGGGGGGCAGCCCCAATTCAAAGAGCAATAATGAATGGGGATAAAAAAATCGGAATAAGCATTATGAAGATAGAAGAAAAATTGGATAGTGGTCCTGTTTTAATGTCAAAAGAGTTAGAACTAGATCAAAATAAAACTTTTGGAGAAATTGAAGAACAGCTTTCAATAGAAGGAGCAAATTTGCTAATTGAAAGTTTAAAACTTATTAAAACTGGAAACTCAAAATTTATAAACCAAAACCACTCTGAATCTACTTATGCAAAAAAAATAGAAAAAAATGAAACAAAAATTAATTGGAATTTAAACGCAAATAAAGTTCTAAGACATATACATGGTTTAAGTCCAAATCCCGGCGCATGGTTTCAATACAAAAAAGAACGTTTTAAAGTTTTGAGAGTAAAAATATCTTCAAAGAATGGAAAAGCAGGTTTAGTTATTGATGATAATTTAACTATAGCGTGCAATCTAGATTCAATTCAAATTTTAGAATTACAGCGGCAAGGTAAAAACAAACAAAATGCAAAAGATTTTTTATTAGGTAGTAAAATTAATAAAGGAACAATTTTAATTTAATGCAAAGGTATAAAATAAAAATAGAATATGAAGGAACGTCATTTGTGGGCTGGCAATTTCAGAAAAATGGCCAATCAATCCAAGAAGTATTGCAAAAAGCAATATTTAATTTTTAAAACGAAAAGGTAACCGTAACAGGAGCTGGAAGAACAGATTCTGGAGTGCATGCTTTAGCTCAAACAGCGCATTTTGAATTAAAAAAAAAAATGCAAAAAAAAAATATTTTATCAGCCATTAATCAAAATATCGGAAAAATACCCGTGACAATTCTAAAGGTAAATAAAGCAAATAAAAACTTTCATGCAAGGTATGATGCAAAAAGAAGAACCTATCAATATTTAATTATTAATAGACAGTCACCTTTAGCTTTACAGAAAAACAAGGCTTGGCATATACGGAAAAGATTAGATTTACTTTCCATGAAAAAAGGAGCTAAATTGTTATTAGGAACCCATGACTTTTCAACCTTTAGAGCTTCATCTTGTGGAGCCAAGTCTCCTATCAAGACTATGGAAAAAATATCAATAAAAAAAAACAAAGATAAAATTACTTTACAATTTACTTCTAAATCATTTTTGCAACAACAGGTTAGATCAATGGTTGGGTGTTTAAAATATTTAGGAGAATCTAAATGGAATTTAAAAGATTTTGTAAAATCATTTAAATCAAAAAATCGTCTTAAGTGTGCCCCACCAGCTCCAGCTTGTGGGCTTTACTTAATGAAGATTGAATATTAGTTTTCCATCAAAGACTTTACGTGGTAATTAACGCTTTCTTTAAGAGCATTAAGATCATAACCGCCTTCTAAAATAGATACAACTTTTGCACCACAAAGCTCTTTAGCTAGCATTAGTATTCTTTTTGTTAAAGTGTAGTAATCTTTTGATTCCAGATTAATTTGAGCCAAAGGATCATCTTTGTGTGCATCAAATCCCGCAGATAGTAAAATAAATTCAGGTTTGAATGTTTTGAGTTTCTTAAAAATACTTTCGTAGGCGTTTAAGAATTCATGAGATTGAGTTCCAGCGTTTAGAGGAATATTTAACACGTTATCTTTACTACCTTTTCCATTTGCAGAGCCAGAACCTGGATAATAGGGATATTGATGAGATGAGATATATAAAACTTTTTCATTATCATAAAATATGTCTTGCGTTCCGTTGCCATGATGAACATCAAAATCAATAATCGCAACTTTCTTCAATTTATACTTTTCTAATAAATAATAAGCACCCACGGCTACATTATTATAAACACAAAATCCCATGGCTTTTTGTTTTTCTGCATGATGCCCAGGAGGCCTCACTGCACAAAACGCGTTATTAAAGTTATTTTTCACTACACCTTCTATGGCAGTGATAATTGATCCAACCGCATCTCTAGTCGCATCTTTGCTGCCTGGCGACACAATTGTATCCCCATCTAGAAAATTTAATCCTTGTTTTGGAAATGATTCAGTTACATTTTTAAGATAATTTTTATCATGAGCATATTCTAAATATTTAGAATCAAATTTATTTGGTTTTTTCCAAACTAAATTTTTTGATTTTAATTTTTTTAAGTGAGCTATAACTATCGTTACTCGATCTGCTCTTTCGGTATGTCCTTGCCCCGTATCATGATTTAATTAAGTATCTGTATTTATTATTACTGTATTCATTAATTGCCTCCATAGATAACTTTAAAATCTTCTTTTTCTGTACAAAAATAATTTAACCTAATAGAAATGTAAGTATAAATAGCAACTATAAACATTGACCTAGATCCTGTT
>CAYVWD010000076.1:0-8216 GCA_964455405.1 uncultured Candidatus Nitrosopelagicus sp.
GATCTTTTCAAATCTATTCCATCAGGTGTTGGTTCTAAAGGTGCTGTAAGATTGAATCAGTCAGAACTTGATGAAGTTTTAGTTAAAGGCGTTAAATGGGCAATCGATAATGGCTATGGAACAAATGATGATGCAGATGTTTGTGAAGAGAATGGGCAGATGGCAAACGCGGATCCTAACAAAGTTTCCGATAAAGCAAGAAAACGTGGGGCGCCACAACTTGGAAGTTTGGGTTCTGGAAATCATTTTCTTGAGGTTCAAAGAGTAGAAGAGATTCATGATGAAGAAGCTGCAAAAAGGATGGGCATTCAAAAAGGAAATGTTACCATACTAATTCATTGTGGTTCACGTGGATTTGGTCATCAAGTTTGTAGTGATTATCTTAGAGTTTCAGAGCAGGCCCAGGATAAATATAATATTAATTTGGCAGACAGAGAATTAGCATGCGTTCCAAATACATCAGAAGAAGGTGAGTCATACAGGGCTGCAATGTTTGCTGCATTAAATTTTGCTTGGAGTAATAGACAAATGATTACCCACTGGACAAGAAGGTCATTTGAACGAGTGTTTAATCAAACCGAATCTGATCTTGATATGAGATTAGTTTACGATGTTGCACATAATATTGCAAAAGTTGAAAAACACAAAATTGACGGTAAAAATAAGCAAGTTGTTGTACATAGAAAAGGAGCAACTAGAGCTTTTCCAGCTAATTCAGACGAAGTACCATCCAAGTATCGTGATTTAGGTCAACCAGTTTTAGTACCAGGTTCTATGGGAACTGGAAGTTGGATTTTATTAGGAAAAGAGAATTCTATGAATAGAAGTTTTGGCTCTACTGCACATGGAGCTGGTAGAATGATGTCACGCTCAAAAGCAAGAAGAAACTTCACTGAGGATCAAGTAAAAAAATCTCTTCAAGACAAAGGCATTTTTATAAAATCACTTACTCGTGATGGTGTGGTGGAAGAGACACCTGAAGCTTACAAAAATGTAGATTCGGTAGTGAATGTTTCACATGAACTTGGAATAGCTACAAAAGTGGCAAAACTAATACCAATTGGTGTGATTAAGGGCTGAATAAAGTTAACATATTAAAAATATTCATTAAATCAAACTAATGAGAAAATACTGTGAAAAATCAAAAAACTCTTAAAAAAAATTTTAATAATATCGCTAAAAAATATTTTCTATGTGATTTTTGCTCTTTACGTCTAACATCAAAAAAACCAAAAAGAAAAAACCAAAAATGTTTTATTTGTAAAAATATTTTTGAACAAAGTGATAATATTATTACAAGAATACTTGATGCTGTATCATTGTACGATTTCACTACTTTTGAGCTAGGAATTGTTTTAAAACCTTCTGTACTTGATCGAGATGATCATATAAAATCTCAATTCCAAATTAAAGGTGTTAGCAGTATTAAAGCAGACATAAATCATCAATTATCAAAAGTATTTTCTCATAAAACAAACACAAAGATTAGTCATATTGATCCAGATTTAATAATCCAAATAAATATGAAAGATGATTCGTATGAGATCTATTCTAAACCAACATTCATCTATGGTAGATATATCAAAAATATAAGAACATTAACACAAAAACAACGTAAATGTAATAATTGCTCAGGAAAAGGTTGTCATGCGTGTAACTTTCATGGACTAAAGAATTTTAATAGTGTTGAAGGTAGAATTACTGAATTCTTAATTAGAAAGTTTGATTGTAAACAGGTAAAGATCAATTGGTTAGGTGGAGAAGAAAAATCAAGTCTAGTTTTTGGAAATGGTAGACCTTTTTTTGCAAAAATTATTAATCCTAAAAAAAGAAAAAGAATTCTTCGTAGAAGAATCAAATTGAATGGGATTGAACTAATAGAATTAAGAAAAATTTTAGAGCCACCTAAAAATCCCATTTATCTTAAATCAAAAGTATCAATTTCTATAAAAACAGAAAACGCTATCAGATCTAACGTACTGAATAATTTAGCCAAATTGCAAATGCCATTAGAAATACAGATGAATGAAAGAAAAGTATCTATAAAAAAACTATACAAAATAAGGGCTAAAAAAATATCTTCAAATTTTTTAAAAATTGAACTTGATATGGATAGTGGAGTACCAATACGAAAATTGATTCAAAACACCACTATAACACCAAACTTTACGAATCTATTGAAAACCAAGTGTGAATGCATACAATTTGATTTTAAAAAAATAGATGTTGTGTCATAAATTATTAATTAACATTTTTTATACAAATTTTTCAATCTAAATTGTGGAACCACTAAAGAAAGTATATGATGCCTATACAGGTAATCTGATCCCAAAAAATGTATTTGAACTGATCAATAAGCGATTTTCCCTGGTTTTAGAAGGGATTAGCAGAATTGAAAGAGCATCAGGTATAACCTTTCCAATTAGGTATGTAGAACCTTCCATAGTTCTTAGTTCTACCACTAATTCTTTTGAATATGGTATTCTTTTTGCAAGAACAATTCCAATCTTCTCAGAAAACTCGATACAAATTATTATCCAGATTTCTGCACCACTAGTTGCATTTGGATTGAAAGGAACGATTCATGCTATTCTTGCACATGAATTTTTACATTATTTAGAATTAGTTTCAAGATTGTCAAAAATGAATATCATATCTGATGAAATATCGGGTAATCTTTTTGAGAATGTATATTCTGATTATACACGATTGTTTGAACCAAATTCTGTTTTTGATGATAAAACTCTTGTACAACATATAACCAAAAGATTCCCATCTGGATTTAGAGACTATAAGCTAGAAGATAAAGTACTAAACTTTTGGATAGAGAAAAATCTTCCAACCTCAAAAATTACTTTAGATACTAATATCGTAAAACTAAATGCTGAATCATTATCTAAATTACAAATTAATTCTGCACTAGTGAAAAAATTAGAACAAATCCAAATAAAAAATTCTAGGATTAGGAAAAGAAAAATCTATTAAATAAATTCAGTATCCCCGCATTTACCACACGTCTTTCTGTTTTTATGTTCTGACATGTAAACACCTTTTCCACATCGCGAACAAATCTTTTTCTCCCTGGTAAATTTTTCACCATCAATTTTATAGTATTGATATACTTTTGGACTAGAACCTTTACTCCCTTTCTTTTCTACAGGCATTATTCGTGTTTCTCCTCAGCTTTTACTTCTTCAGCAGGAGCATCAGCTTTTACTTCTTCAGCAGGAGCATCAGCTTTTACTTCTTTTTCAGTGTTTTTTGCTTTTTGCCTTTCTAATCTTTCATAAATTACTGGACTAACTTGTTTTTTAGCCAAGTTTTCATCATCATATACATAGAAGATTCCTGAAATATTGGCTCTTCCGGTTTCATTTTTTAAATTAATAGCGAGAACAGTTTTTCCATCCAATTTAAGCTCCTTTGTAATCATATCAACAGCTTCAGATTTCTTCAGTTTTCCAGCAAGACCTCTAAATTTACACGTGATTTCCCTTCTTGATAGAAACGAATTAGTCACATCGTTTACTGTTTCAATCATTGACATGTACACAAGCCTCTGAATAGTTCTTATAAATCTTCAATGAAATGAATAAGAAATTTAAGAAATCACATTTAATCAGTTGTATGGAACGTTACATGCTACATCTCAAAAACACTTCAGATTATAGCAGAAAAATGGCACATGACATATTACTAAAATCACGTGATCTTGCATATGGCATGAATCTCGTTTTACGTGATTGTAGAATTTCAAAAAAATATGTTGAATTAGATACTTCCGTACCACAAACGTTTCTTGAAGAGTTAATAGAAAAATTATCTACTATTGGACCATTAGATCATGTCAAGCATGTTACTGAAGAAACTTTTGAAAAAAAAGATGCAGTATTTCAAGGAAGATCATATTTTAACGATGAGCGATTTTGGGAATGCCATGAAGTTCTTGAGGGTGTTTGGAAACAGATTGACGGTAATGAAAAAAAATTAGTTAATGGTCTAATTCTGGTCGCTGCAGCTTTAGTTCACTATCAGAAGGATGAGGATGACACATGCATCTCGATTTTTAATAGGGCATTAGAAAAACTTGATACTTCAAACGGAATGTATTATGAAATAGATGTTGATAGAGTAAAGCTACTTGTACAGGACATGATTAAAAGTAAAAAAATTTCTACTTTTGAGATTTAATTATATCTAATGCAGTATTAACCACTTGTGCACCCTCTAACAAACCAATCTCTCCTTGTGCCCCATCAGATTCAGTAAATCTTTGTGAGCCATCATTTTTTATTTTATTACCAGAAATTAACAGTGGAACGGGATGATCACTATGTCCTTTATTGATACATGGTGTTGAATGATCAGCCGAGATCATAACAACGACTTTTTCAGTATCAATATTTTCTAAAAGTGTACCAAAGAATCTTTTATCTATTTCTTCTATGTTTTTCATTTTACCTATTGCGTCACCATCGTGACCAAATTCATCTGGACCCTTCAGGTGTACATAAATTGCATTTTCTGTTTCCATTGCATTTGCAGCAACTTTTGCTTTTTCTTCATAGTCCGTTAACCCACCTGCACTAAACGCTTGCATTTTTAGAATATTAGAAATACCAACTTCAACAGGCATATCAACTATGCATGAAAAACGCATTCCATATTTATCATTAATTTCCTCAACTTTTGGATATTTATTACCAGCATCACGTAATAGAATACTATTTAGTAATTTCTTGCCATGTTTACCACGATTTTTATTAATTTCACTCTCATTCAAAATTTTTAATGATTGCTTTGTAAATTCATTAACCAAATCAGCTGTGAGATTTGCAATATCAGTATCGTCCAACGCTAAACACCTTTCAATTTTTAAAAAATCGCCTACTGCTTTTGCGACGCCCATTCCATCTACTCTTGAATAAGCTGGATCAGTATTAGAGATATTTGCAGAGAGTGAATGCTCATCTCTGATTCTTACTACTACTCTATGTCCAATCGTTGGTGCAACAACTACTGTTGATAATGGATTGGAAAATTTTAGTTTTGTTTCTAATTCCTTGGATACACTAATGGCATCTTCTTTTTCTATATGTCTACCTGCTCTCCTATCAATTATAATCTCCTTTTCATCTAATGTTGCAAAATTACCACGTAACGCCAGATCACCATCTCTAAAATCAATACCAATCCCAATTGCTTCAATTACCCCCCTTCCAGCATAATCTGAATGTTGAAATTTATACCCAAGCATATTGAATACTGCTATATCTGATTCTGGCGCTATACCTTTACCTACAGAAATTACTTGTCCCATCTTACCATTTTTTGCTAATTTATCTAAATTCGGTGTGTGAGCAGTATCAAGAGGTGTTTTATTGTGAATATCTGGATGTGGTAGATCACCAACGCCATCTAGTAATACATAGATCAATTTAATGTCTGAATTTTCTCTCAATATCTGCATGAAAGCAATACTTATTTTAAATCTTGCAAACTGCTTGTCTCTTCAATCTAAGATCGTTTGAACACTTTTTAATGAAACATTTTTTTTTATATCAATGGGTAATTTAAGAAAAGATTACGTTTCTGAAAGATTTGTTATTGTTAATCAATCTGAATCTAAAAAAACAAAAACACGAAAAAACCCTTACAAAGCTGGTAACGAATCTATGACAAAACCATCTGTTTTGTCATTAGTCCAAAAGGATGGAATGCTACAACGATTACAAGATGACGAAGATGAAATTGTTAAGGGGTGGTCAGTTAGGGTCTTTCCAGCACCAGAACCTTATGTTGCTATAGATGGAGATAATTCATACGCCGAACATCCTTTATACAGTGAACCAGCTTACGGCTATCATTATATTATATCTGCATCACCTGATGAAAAAGAAACACTTTCAACTATTGATATCGAACAATGGGGACTTGTTTTGTCCGTGATTCAAGATAGATTACGATGGATGTATACACAAAAAGGTGTTGCATACGTTGCAATTTTTGGAAACCATGGAAAAGAAGCAAGAAGTGAAGTTGATCATCCGCACCTACACATGGTATCATTTTCTATAATTCCACCAAAAATCGAAGAAGAGGCTAATTTCTCTCATAAAATACTAAACGAAAATGGTGTTTATCCTATGAGCCAACTAATTACTTCGGAGGCAGGCGGACCAAGGCAAATTCTGCAAACAGAAAACTTCATTGCAATATCTCCGTGGGCACCATCACACCATTATGAGTTCTGGATATGTCCAAAAAAACATGCTACTAGTTTTTCAAAAATATCTCAAAAAGAAATTAATGATCTAGCACTAATAATTAGAGCTACATTAGGTGGACTCTCAAATTGTGCCAAAGACGTATCATATAATATTGTATTTCACTTGTCACCAGAAAAGAAAAACAGTAAACAAATTCATTGGCATGTTGAAGTTTACCCACAGATAACACCATGGTCTGGTCTTGAACGTGGATTTGGGATTTTTCTAAATGAACTATCTCCAGAAAAAGCTGCAGAAGAATTAGGCAACGCATGTAGAAAAGAACTGTCTTCACTTGTAGGAATAGTATAAATTTCTCATGGTTTATTACTTCATAGAAATTTTTATCTGATATGGCATTAGAAAAATATCTTGCACTTGCAGGATTAGCACTGTCAGTTTTTTTTGTTGCAGAAATAATTACATTATTTAATTTCATGATTGATCCACCAGACACAGTAGAATTTGGTTTTGAAGCAGCTCCAAAAATATTTCAATTCATCTCATTGAGTGTTGCCCCAGCAACAGTTGTTATGGGGGTTTCTTTCGTCTTATCAAAACGATATGGTTCAAAATTAAATGGAGCCTTGATGATTATTAGTGGAGTTGTTATATTAACTGGAATGGTTTTCTCATACACAATGATTGAAGATGTTCAAGAAAAATTAGTTGATATCACTGTTGAAACTACACCATTGATTTTCATGGGAGTTTCCATTCCAATAATCTTTTTTGGAACAAGACTTTTGAAAACAAAGCCAAGAAAACCCAGGAAGAACTATTTAGAAGATGATTTCTAAACTCTCATTTTCTTTTGTTTATCTGTATTTTGATTAGAAATAAGATTCTGTTGTTGACGAATTCGCTCTGCAATTAGTCTATAAAGGGATCTAAATCGATCTTTGGTTTTATCGGACATAAAATCAGCCTCACCAATTGCAATTTTTTCACAAATATATCTACAAACTTCTTCAGAATCAAAGTCATCCCATCCATCTTCTTTATGCTCTTCCCAAATTGAATTAACACTCTCAACAATTCCATTCTTTTTACGCGACTCAATATCTTCAGTCGTGAGGTTAACATATCCCTCTCTTCTTAATTTGATACCATATGTTTGGTTTAATGCATGAAGATAATCTTCGGGCAAAATATAATCTTCAATAGATTGTAATGCTTTCCCACCCTGTTCAAAGAATATAGTTTGGACTTTGGAAAACTCATTTGCAATTAGTTTTGCAGAGATATCTTTTGATTCATCTGTGTTATCTAATAAAACAAAAGTATTGTATCCATGATTTCTATAGAAGATTGCAAGTGGTAAAACTGAATTTTTATTATATGCTGCAACAATATTTAATGGATTCATTGAAATGTTAGGATCTTCTAGGAATTTATCAAATGCATTAAGGTACATAGTGTCTGATATTGTTTCTACAATAATCACAGGTCGTGAATTGTAGCCAATTTCTCTATCTACAATGGATTCAACTAATCCTCTAGAAAGACCATATAAAATTGGAGTTAACGTTGAATCATCAGCATTCCAATAATCATAGAAAATTCTACTAAGATGTTTTTTCTTTTCAAGTTCTACTACAAGTAAATTACCTGGAGCATAATCAAATATCATATAAGGTGAATGTGTTGCATAGAGAACTTGATTTAATCCAGCCAGATTTTTCAGTAGATCGGAAATACCCCTCTGTTGGGTTGGATGTAAGTTTCTTGCTGGCTCATCTAATAAGAGAATAGCTTCTTTGAGTTCTGCTTTTTGTGTTTCAGCAGCAAAATTCACAATAAATGAAAATGTCCATTTGAATCCTTCAGCTCTTCTATTTAACAAACCAGTATTTGTGACAGTACCATCTCTGTGTACATCTGATATGACTACACTCATTATATTATTTGGATTTAATCTTAATTCAACATGAATTGGATCACCTT
>CAYVWD010000077.1:0-3479 GCA_964455405.1 uncultured Candidatus Nitrosopelagicus sp.
AAAGATTCGTAATATCCTTGTGATTCATCAAATAGTGTAGATAATTTTTCGAAAGTAAGATTTAGCGTATCAATTTCTCCTAATGACATATCTGAAATTTGATAAATCAAGTATTAATAGTTTAGAATAAAAATAGAAAAAATTAGTAGAGCCTAAATTTTTTCGAGCGCTCTATCAATCATGTTTTGGTATGCTTCTTTGGAACCCGCGCCTACTTGCTGTGCAATGATTTCGCCTTTATGAAGCAGAATTAATGTTGGAATACTAAATACATTATATTTAGAAGCCAATTCTCCTGCTTGGTCTACATTGACCTTGACAAAATTAACTTTACCGTCATAATCTGCAGCAAGTTCTTCAACAACAGGTCCTACCATTCGACAAGGTCCACACCACTCTGCCCAAAAATCAACAAATACTGGTTTATCTGAACTTATAACATCGGTTTCCCATGATTTGGCATCTGTTATTTGTGTTATTCCCATAACTATCAATAAATCTCATTCAAACATATCTAAATATGTTCACATGGTTCTATAACCAAATTACAAGTATGCCAAAAATTATTTTCTAAAAACATACTTAAATGATGTAAAAAAACAAGCGCAGTATGAATGAGGAACTTCGATTAAAAAAATTAAGAGGCTCAGGTGGTTCAATAATGGCTAGAGTAACAGATCAGCAACAAACTAAAGGTAATCTTGGCGGTCCAGATCTATTTTTAGCGCCTATAGGAAGATTAGATTCTGAGAAAATTTCTAAATATACATGTAATACTTGTGAACAAGAATTTGAAGGTAGTCCAAAAATTGATTTTGAGAATCCAAATGAAGAAGTTGCTGAAAATTTAATTTTGGTTGAACGTGGACAATACATATGTAATGAATGTGGATCAACCATTGCTGAATATCGTGATTTTAAGAAACCTGACGAGATGGGTCAAGTTGGTCTTGCTAATCCTATTCAGCAAAATGAACAGTCCTCATTTGCTGATTCTGAAAATTTTGCTGAGACAACTACAATACAAAATGAAATTATTTCAGAAACATCACCAATAGATTCATCATTTAGATCAATAATGGGAATGGATGTATTTGATGAAAATGCAAAAAAAATTGGTATTGCAAAGCAAGTTGGTGTTAATTTCAGCCAAACAATTGTTCTAGTAATTTCTGATAGTGAAGGAAATGATGTAACAGTTAACTGGGATCGGATTGGAACGGTTGGTGAGGTTATTCTTTTAGGAAAAGGATCTACAGAAGCCGTCCAAACACCAAAAATTCAGGCAGGTGAAGGATTAAGGTGTTCAAGTTGTAATTTTGACAACAAAACAGACTCAAAATTTTGTGAAAGTTGTGGCACAAAACTATAGAATAATCAGGCAAGATTTATCTTACTAACTTATTCACGAATCGTAATTTGGGTTCAAATTCAACGAAAAATCTTGTTAAGGACGTTATTATTATTGTAGTCATTATAGCGGTTATCTGGATTGGATTACAACTTATCTTTGGAACGGCAAATCCATTTTATGTTGTCTCAAGTGGAAGTATGATCCCTGCCTTAGAAATCTATGATGTCATAGTTGTTGAGGGGAACACTTCTTTCCAAGATATAAAGAAGAGTGACATTATAGTTTTCTTTTCACCAGCTAAATACGAACTTGGTGAAGAGAGGGTAATTGTCCATCGTGTAGATAGTATCATGAGTGAAGATCCAAAAATAATTCAGACAAAAGGTGATAATAATCCACGTTCAATGAAAAATATAGATTATCCAATTACCGAGGAGATTTATCTCGGAAAAGTTGAGTACATAATTCCACAGGTAGGATATATCACACAGATTTTACAGCCTCCAATAAATTATATCATAATTGCAATAATCATTGGGGTTATGATTGTTAAACAGGTGTATAAGAAAAAGAAAAAACCGGTTTTTCAGCACACTAAAGAACTTGAAGAGGATCAGCAAAACAAGTTGGATGAAATTAGCGATATAAAATTAGATAATGAATATGTGAATCAAGCTGACGAATTAGAATCTAAAGATGATGAGTCTATAAATTCTAAAGATAGTTCTGAAGATAAATAATCTATTCTTTATTATCTAGTTGGAAAACGCGTTTGAAGTAATCAGAATTCTCAGGTGGTTCTTCTGAATCATCTTTAACTTTAGCTAGATCCTTAGCCAATTGTTTTTTGTAGCCCAATTGCATTTGACGTGCAATTTGAATTCTTTGTGCTTGAGGAGAACCAGCACCATGCATTGATTCAGTAAGATAACCTACTGCATTTCTACCCATAGTCATATTTTCAATTAAACGCAGAATTCGCATTCTATTCTCTACCTCAGCTCCTGATTTTCCTTTTAGATATTTTTTTAGTATAGGTCCAGTTTCTGGACTTCTAAATTCAGCTTCAGATGGTAATGTAACTAGTAATCCTCCAGCAATATCTTGTGCAAGCCTAGCTAACTCATAAGGTAAACGTGTTACATTATGCTTGCATACATTAGCAAGCATATCATCGTTCAAGAAGACGCCAGACTTCATTTTATGACCTTGATATGAAGCAGCGATGCCTGCAGCATAAATTGACTCATTCAGATGTGTCATTTCAATTATCTTATCTTTAATGTGTGATACTTTTGGGACACCGTTGTAATCAGCAATTGCAGCTGCCGCACCAATTAGAACGTCTCCTAAACCAGTTTTACATACATAACTTCGTCTATGATAACATGTGAATCTCTCAACTAACATGGATGCATATTCATATTCACCATCCATGAAAATCATCTCGTTTGGAATGAACACTCTATCTAGTATGACCATTGTTTCTTGACCACCATATTCAGAGTTTCCTACATCAATATCACCCGGTTCCATACTACGAGTATCACATGATTGTCTTCCATAGATGTATTTTATTCCAGGAGCATCTACAGGAATTGCACCGACTATAGCATAATCCTTGTCATTCTCTAATAATCTCATTGTGGGCATAATAATCATCCAGTGTGAGTTAATTGTACCAGTTTGATGTGCTTTAGCACCAGTAATGTAAACTCCTTTTTCATCTCTATCTACAATATGTACAAACAAGTCAGGATCTTCTTGCTCACTTGGCGCAAGACTTCTATCTCCTTTAACATCAGTCATTGCTCCACCAATAACCAAGTTTTCATGTTGGACCATTTTAATAAATTCCAATAATCTTTCATGATATTTTGTTCCATGTTTTTCATCAATCTCAAATGTTGTAGAATGTAGTGAGTTTAATGCGTCCATACCAACACATCTTTGGAAACATGTACCTGTTAACTGTCCAAGTTTTCTTTGCATTTTGTTTTGTAAAACTAAATCCTGTGCACTTTCAGCAATGTGCAAGAAACGGTTTACCCTTTCGCCAGTTATTGAGGATTGTGGAAATGCAAGATCTTCTTCTTCTACTGCCAAATCATAAGTTTTTGCAACT
>CAYVWD010000078.1:0-5899 GCA_964455405.1 uncultured Candidatus Nitrosopelagicus sp.
GGAAAAAGTCTAGGCTATGTTGGTAAGAGTGTAATTTATCCAGATCAAATTAAAACAGTTCATAAAATTTTCCATCCTAATAAGACAGAAGTTGCTTGGGCAAAAAAAGTTTGTAACATCTATAAAAAATCGTCAAAGAAAGGTAAGGGTGCAACAGTCATTGACGGAAAAATGATTGATGAAGTTCATTACAAAAGAGCAAAAGCATTACTAGAAATTTCTAAATAATTATTCAATTAATTTAGTAGAGTGGCGATACAAGTCATGAAGTTTTTTACCATCTAAATTACCATCTAATTCTTCTTTCTCATCTTTAGGTTTATTCTTCTTTTCGTTATTCATATCTAAATTAAAAAAGATGGTATATTATTTATATTCAGTTCTATATGATGTAGCAATGTTTACGGGAATTATTACTGGAACAGGTAAAATTACAAAAATTGATCGAAAAACTGGAAACAGGAGTGCAATTAAAGTATCAGTCGATCTCGGAAAGAATTCTAAAGATCTAAGAATTGGTCAGAGTGTTGCACTAAATGGAGTATGTCTAAGCGCAACAAAGATTTCAAAAAACACTTGTAACTTTGAAATGATCGAAGAAACAATGAAAAAAACTGATCTTGGAAATCTAAAAGTTGGCAGTCTGATAAATGTAGAAAGGAGTTTGAAGGTAGGGGAAAGATTAGAAGGGCATTTTGTGCTAGGTCATATTGATGGTGTTGCAAAAATTACAAAAATGGAAAAAAAACCAAAAGAAGTCAAAGTTTGGTTTAAAATTCCAAAAAAATTAGTCAAATATGTGGTTCAAAAGGGTTCTATTGCTCTAGATGGTATTAGTCTTACAGTTGTTAATGTAAAAAAAGATCTTGCATCTGTTTGTTTAATTCCGCACACAATTCAAATTACAAATTTTAAAAATAAAAAAGTTGGTGATAAACTAAATATTGAAACTGACATTCTTGGAAAATACATACTAAACTAAGCATGTTTTATTACCAATATATTGGTAATAACAAAAATTCTAGTAAACTTTATAATATCTTTAGAAGAAATTTTTTTATTGACTTTTGATTCTGCTCTTTCCTCATTAAAGCAAGGTGAATTTGTAATGATCCATGATTCTGATGGACGTGAAAACGAAGTTGATCTTGTTGTGGCTGCACAATTTATCACACCAGAGCATATTGCAAGGATGAGGCAACATGCAGGAGGATTAATCTGTCTTGCAATAGATGATATCATGTCACAAAAATTACAACTCAAATACATGCATGATATTCTATCACAATCTAATGATATTGATTCTGATTCGAAGAATATGATAATGGGAACAGCACCATATGGTGATCACCCAACATTTTCAATACATATCAATCATAGACAAACATATACTGGAATTACTGATAGAGATAGAGCGCTTACAATCAAAGAAATGGCAAACCTTTATGACTCTGACGATCCAAAAACTGATTTTATTTCATCATTTAGAACACCGGGTCATGTACCCGTACTTTTGGCATCGAGTGGATTACTTTCCTCTAGAACGGGTCATACTGAGATGTCAATTTATCTAGCCAAACTTGCAAAACTATTTCCCATCACCACGATATGTGAAATGATGGATTCCCAAACATATTCTGCTTTGTCGGTAAAGAAGGCAGAAAAATATGCAAAAGAAAATGCTATACCATTTGTAGACGGCAAAGAATTATTGGAATTTGCTAAGGTGTATTAATTTTGAATATTGCCATAGTTGTTGCGGAATTCAACGAAAAAGTGACATCAAGAATGCATGAAATAGCAATAGAGAAGGCAAATAATTTGAAATTAAATATTACATACACATCCAAGGTTCCGGGTATTTTTGATATGCCATTAATTATTGATAGATTATTAGAGAAAAAAAATGTAGATGGTGTTGTTACTCTTGGTGCAGTGATTAAGGGGAAGACAAAACATGATGAAATTATTGCACATTCGACTGCAAGAAATCTAGCAGAATTATCATTAAAACATAAAAAACCTGTGTCACTTGGTATATCTGGTCCTGGAATGTCGGAAAGACAAGCTTATGCAAGAATTAGAATAGTATCAGAAAACGCAGTTAATGCCGTACAAAAAGTTAGTATTGAATTAAAGAGGCTGAAGTAATTGCTACAACTTACAATTATGAAAATTACCGGTTATGGACCATGGACGTTAACATTAGGAAGTGATAGAGAACATGAGTTGCAAATGCTTCAGGCATCATTATATCAGAAAGTTCAAGAACTTTTTTCAAAAAAGAATGGTTTGGTATTTCTAAATAGAGCTGATGAATTTTTTGCGGTTACAAATCAAATTTCATTAGATGATCATATAGAAATTCAAAAAGAACTTGAATCAAAATTTGAAATTAAGTTATCAATGTCTATTGGTTATGGCACCAGTCCATTCAGTGCTAATATCTTGGCGAATAATGGTAAAAAACTAAAAAAATTTCTAAGCGAAAAACATAACATATTTGGTTCTATGAATGGTAAGGATGAACAAAATGTTACAATAATGCATCTAGATGTGGATAGTTTAACCGAGAAGCGTAAAATGATATCTCCATATGAAACTTCATTATTGATGTTCAAACTTTATTCAAGGATGTGTGAGTTTTTCTTAGAGAATAAATCTCTAGCATTTTTTATGGGTGGTGACAATTTTATGATCATATCTAATTCTGAGCATAAGGTGAATGCTCAAAAGTTTATTGATACTATAAAACAAGAAATGGATTTATTTCTAAATTGTGGAATCGGTTCTGGTATTACTGCAAGAGCTGCCGCTGGACTGGCAACAAAATCATTGGATACAATTAGAGAAATTCGAGATTCAGGAAAACAGAAGCCTGAAGTTTACGAATTAAAATGATTCTAAAAAATATTAGCATATTATACGGCAATGATTTAAAATTTATTGAATCTTCAGATGTAAAAATTACAAATAAAAAATTTCAAAGTATTTCTCCACAGATTTTTTCTCCAAATGAAAAAATTTTTAATTGTAACGGATTACTTTTGATGCCAGGTTTAATCAATTCGCATACGCATGTTGGAGATTCTATTGGAAAGGATGTTTCACTAGATTCCAATGTTGATTCTAGAATTCATCCTGTATCAGGCGTAAAACAGAAAATCTTGACAGAAACACCAAAAAAGGAATTAGTACGATTCATGCGTAAATCAGTAATTTCTATGCTCAGAAAAGGCATTACTACT
This sequence comes from uncultured Candidatus Nitrosopelagicus sp., assembly GCA_964455405.1. Classification (GTDB taxonomy): domain Archaea; phylum Thermoproteota; class Nitrososphaeria; order Nitrososphaerales; family Nitrosopumilaceae; genus Nitrosopelagicus. The sequence continues at coordinate 3,249 of CAYVWD010000078.1, forward strand.
TTTGTTGATTTCAGAGAAGGCGAAATAGAGGGAATACAACTACTGAAGGATGCAACAAAAGGCATCCCAATTCGTTCAATAATTCTTGGTAGAATAGATTACTATCAGACTAAGAGTGATATACAAAAAAATATGCCAATGCCAGAATCTTATCAATCAGAATTAAAATCATTATTAAGAAATTGTGATGGCATTGGAATCAGTGGCCCAAATGAGAATAGTGATTCTAATCTAGTTACATACTCCAAAATTAAAAAACTTCGAGCAATACATGCTGCTGAGACAATGCAAAGTTATTCTAGATCACAAAAAATTTCAAAATCTAGTGAACCAATACGTGCTCTATTGGCGAAACCAACATTTTTGGTCCATATGACATTCGCAACAAAAAACGACCTAAAAAAAATACCAAAAAATGTACGTGGTATAGTTATCTGTCCACGTGCAAACGCGTCATTAGCTGAAGGCATTCCAGATATGGTATTGATGGATAAGATGAATTGTAATCTAGCAATAGGTACTGATAATGTTATGATAAATTCACCAGATTTATTTAGAGAGATGGATTACCTATGGAAAGTTTCAATGGCATTACATAAAAAAAGAATTGATCCAAAAAAAATCCTAAAGATGGCTACTGTGAATGCAGGAAGGATGCTTAATCAAAAAATAGGTTCAATAAAAGAAGGATTTCTGGCTGATTGTATATTCTTAGAAAAAAAATCTATTGATTTAGATCCATTAAATAATCCACATGCAGCAATTGTTCATAGAGCATCTGAAAATTCAATTAAGGCAGTTATGATTGGGGGCAAGATTGTAGATGGTAAAATCTAGGCCATATGTGATACTTAGTGCTGCAATAACACTGGATGGAAAATTAGGTGTAAAAAGTAAACAAACCAAACTCTCTTCCAAAGATGATAAAATTCGTGTTCATAGATTAAGATCAAATGTTGATGCAGTTATTATTGGTAAAAATACAGTTCAACTTGATAATCCATTATTGACAGTGAGACATGTAAAAGGAAAGAATCCAATTAGAGTAATTTTAGATTCTTTAGGTACAATCAAATCAAACTCTAAAATAATTCAGACGTGTAACAAAGTGCCAACAATCATTGCTGTATCTGAATCGATCTCAAAAAAGAATATTGAACGCTTAAGAAAGTTTTCTCTAAATATAATAATTTGTGGTAAAAATAGTGTAAATATTTCAAAACTACTAAGTATATTATCTAAAGATGGAATTAAACGAATCCTTCTAGAGGGTGGTGGAACCGCAAATTGGTCATTTATTAAAAAAGATCTAATTGATGAAGCAATAATTACATTGGCTCCATATATTTTGGGTGGTAAGGATTCAATTAGTCTTGTTGAAGGAACTGGGTTCAAAAATTTAAACGCATCAACAAAACTTAAGTTAAAAAAAGTTCAGAAAAATAAGAATGAATTAGTACTATTCTACAAACTTTAGACTTTGACATCTTGTTTTATCTGATCAATTTTTTTTAAGAATAGTTTTCGTATTCTCTCATTCTTTTTTAAATTTAGAACATTACCACATGATGGACATTTGAAAAATAGATCTAAGGACTCTTCAAAGGTTGCTCTAGCACAATCAGCATTTCCACAATGATAAAAGTCTGAACCATTTTCAAAATCATATCTCTGCTGTAATCTTTCTAGTACCTTTTTTTTCTGTATTTCGATAAAATTTTCAACTTCATCGTGTCTTGAACGCCATCTATAGACAAACCATCCCTTTCGTTCATCTTTTACCCTAATACCCGTGATTAATCCTTTCCCAAAAAGATCATACAGTACTTTTCTGACCATATTTATTCTCAAACCTGTAGAACTAGCAATTTCTTCATCAGTCGCATCTTCTGATTTTAAAAGCGATCTTGAAACTTTGAGATATTCGTCACCACCAATCATGGCTGATATTTTTACAAATGGATCTTCGTATTTATCGACCATATAGACCCCTATTTTGAACCATTATTAATCCATTATTTACTAACTTGAACATTTTTATCATTCTTACTAGGAATAATTACTCTTTTTGAATCAGGGAATTTTTTATTGAATTGTTCTCCCTGTTGAATTCTATCTAAGAGTATAGCCAATGCACTAATTTCAGAATGTGGCTGTGTTCCAACTGATACATTATAATCAGCTTTATCATAAATATCTCTGGGTACCTTCTCAGCTCCAACAACAACCAAAATTTTTTCTTCTTCCTTTATTTCTGATTCAATCTTGTTAATATTTTCGCCATACATAGTTAGATGAACAATTTTGTGATCACCATTTTTCGAATTTAGAACATCTTTCCAATTTGAAAAAAATTCAATTTCAAAATCACCTCCCCATGTATCATTCATTTTTTCTACAGTACATTGTATCTCTGGATCAACTTCATTCATGTAAATTTTTGATGCACCAAATGCTCTTCCAACTAATGCAACATGAGTGGTAACACGATCATCTCTCACTATTCTTTGTCCGATTCGTAGAACTTCAATATTCATTTAGTATCTCTTATGATTAATCTACACTATTAATTTTTGTTGTCGAATCAAAATTTTGTTTAATTAGCATTTTTAATTTTTCAATATTCTTACCAGATTTTGCAGAAATTGCTA
>CAYVWD010000079.1:0-19396 GCA_964455405.1 uncultured Candidatus Nitrosopelagicus sp.
AACTACTGGAGATACAATCCCAGCCTTCTTACCAATATCATCGTCCCTATCAATACATATGACTAGTAACTTAGAGGCACTAGTGGATTCTATATCATTCTGTAGTTTTTTACTTACTGGCATAGACATTTTCTATTACAAAATTACCTTTTAATGATTTCCACCTTTTAAAAATATGTTAGTTAGGATTTACTCATGGTCTAGATTGGAGTGAAAATTCTGCATACTTTATAGACTCGTCTTGAAGATTCTTAATTTTTTTTAGCATTGCATCAATCTCATCATTATCAAAATCTTCAATTTGTGAATTTGCTACTATGATGATTTCACGAATGTATGAATTAGAACTTCGTAGTGATTCTAAGTAATTCAAATAACTTTTTTGCCATTCATCTGGAGCATCACTCTCGACTAATTCAATGATTTGAGAATTTATCTGTGACGATGATATTTCTGCCTCTGAGATCAACTTTTCTGGGCTTAAGTTACCATCAATCATTTTTAACAGTGATGTATCTATAGCATTTGTAATAATTTGATGTCTTGCATCAATTCCATCTAAATGAGATTCAAAATCAGTTACTACTATTGTCATCTTTGAGCTTTCTGGTATTTGCCAAACAGAAAAACTTGCAATTGTAATTGCGATTAATACTACTACTGTAATTATAACACCTTTTTTGGATTTCACTAAAAATTAGTATTTTTAGTTATTATAATATTCAACTGTTTTAATATCAAAATCAGATAAAAAATCGTAAAAAAACTCTCTTTTTACCCCCCTAGTTGCAAATGCTTATAAAAAAAATCACTTACGTCTAGCCTAAAGTAAATAATTATTTACATTCTGTTTCTAAATATGAGCACGTTTTGGTGTTGATATAATGACAACTGCATATTGTGTAAAGTGTAGAGAAAAAAGAGAAATAAAAGATCCACAAATAACTGAACTTAAAAATGGGCGACCAGCAGTAAAAGGAACATGTCCAGAATGTGGAACTAATGTTTTCCGTATAGGCAAACCTTAGACACTTTTTTTTACATCCAAACCCATATAGGGGATTCACTAAATTTACCTGTATGACAAAGGACGATTATGAAATACTTCTTAAAAGAATAGAAAATGATATCTCAAAAAAATCAGATACTACTAATAGATTTGAATTACCTACAGTAGATGTAACATGGGAAGGTAAAAAAACAATTCTTCGAAATTTCAATGATTTTCCTAACGCACTAAGAAGAGACCCAACAACAATTTTACAATACCTTTCAAAAGAATTTGCGGTTCCTGCAGAGCGTGTAGGTGATAAAGTGATATTTGTAGGCAAACGTGATCCTGATGATTTTAAGAGATTATTTGAGATATATCTTAAAGATTACATTGAATGCCCAACATGTACAAGTCCAGATACAAAAGTTGCAAAAGAACATAGGATTTCATTTTTAATTTGTGAAGCATGTGGTGCAAGATCTACAATAAAAGGTAAATATGCATAATGCTATTTGCATCCAAATTGATTACAAGTAGTGGTAATGTAATACTGAACATATGTGATCCTAATCTACTTGATAGAATAATAAAAGATGGAAATACAGAAATTAAAATAAAATCAAATTATTATAAAAATAATATGGTTAATGAAGCTGAAGCTACAAATCTATTAGAAAAGTGTACATCAGCAAATATGGTTGGCGAAAAAATAATAACATTAGCATTAAAATTAGGAATTGGTTCTAAAAACGCAGTAAGAACAATAGAAGGAATTCCTTTTTTAATCATCGTAAAAATATAATCATCACAATTATATACAAAAAACTTGACTTCAATATGTGGGAAAACGTAAAGTACTAAATGAAAGTGCACTCAAAGAAATAAGATTACCAGAAGAAGGTGAATTATTCGGTCGAGTCATAAAACTTCTCGGCAGTGATCAGGTTCTTGTAAAATGTACAGATGAAATAACACGGCGTGGTAGAATACGTGGTAAATTGAAACGGAGGATTTGGATAAGAGATAATGATATTGTTATAATTGCGCCATGGGACTTAAAACAGCAAGAACGAGGTGATATTATTTGGCGTTTTACATTACCCCAAGTTGATTGGTTAAAGGATAATAATCATATATCAAAAGATTTCTAATATTTCGAAATGAATTTTACATGGTAAACTAACTAATGTTATTGGAAGATAGATTAGAAGAAAAATTTGAATTAAAAATAAATTCAGAATTATCAAAAAAACGAAAAAACAAGTCGTTAGATGATGGATTCAAAAAAAATAAAGTTATGAATGAAGTTTTAGACAAATCCACAATCTTTGAGTTATATGGGCTTATCAAATCAAATATAATTTCCTATGTAAATGGAGTAGTGAAAGCAGGTAAAGAGTCAGTTGTTTTTTGGGCAGTTGGCCCTAACGACTCAAACATTGCACTAAAGGTATATCTTGTTGCAACATCAAACTTCAAAAAACGAGCTGAATATTTAATTGGTGATCCCCGATTCTCACGTGTCAAAAAGGGCACAAAAAATATCGTGTACCTTTGGGCCAAAAAGGAATTTAAGAACATTTCACAGTGCTATCAATGCGGCATTCCTGTAGTAAAACCAATTCATGTTTCAAAAAATATACTTGTAATGGAATTTGTCGGCGAGCATGGTAAACCAGTAAAAACTTTACTTGAATCCAAAGTTGATCAGAAGGATTACAATTTATGTATACAGATTATAACTGATTTATTTAAAAATGCAAAGTTGGTTCACGGTGATTTTTCCGAATTTAATATTTTTAAAACAGATACCGGCCTCAAGTTATTTGATCTTGGTTCTGCTGTTGATCTAAATCATCCTAAAATGATTGATTTCTTGAAAAGAGACATTAATAACATAAGCAATTTCTTTGTAAAGCGAGGATTAACAGTGGAGAACCCTGTTGATGTAATCGCTAGGATCACAAAATGAGCTATGAAAAATTAATTCGTATTCCATCAGATAGGATTGGTGCATTAATTGGTAAATCTGGAAAATCAAAAAAAATGATTGAGGATAAATGTTCAGTCAGTTTAGATATAGACAGTGAGGATGGCCAAGTACTAGTAACAAGTACAAATGTTGGTGAAGATATTGAGCCATTCAAAGCTGTAGAGATTGTCTCAGCAATTGGAAGAGGATTTTCACCTGAAAATGCAATGAGATTACTTAAAGGTGAAAATTCTTTACATATTATTGATTTAAGAGAATTTGTTGGAAAATCACCAGAGCAAATTGAAAGAATTAAAGGAAGAATTATTGGCGAAGGTGGAAAAGCAAGATTAAACATGGAGAATTTGACAAATGCATTGATAACAGTTTATGGTAGAACTGTTTCTATAATTGGTGAACCTAATCAATTGAGGTTAGCAGTAGACGCAATTTCATCCTTATCAAATGGGAGTACTCACGGACCAGTTTATAGCAAATTAGAATCCGCAAGAAGAAAGGAAAAGGCTGAGAAAGCTCAATTGTGGGAAGATCAAAATGTCTTCTAACGAACAATTTAATCAAATTTCACCTAGTGAATTCTTCTATCGTAATCGTGACCTTGCTGGATTTAGTAATCCCACACGCTCACTGTATACTGCTGTACGTGAATTTGTGGAAAACTCTCTTGACGCTTGTGATCACAGCGGAGTTTTTCCTAATATTGAGATGACCATAAAAGCTGTAGAACCAGACAAACCTGATCCAAAACAATACATCCTAACTGTCAAGGATAATGGTCCTGGAATTCCGTCCAAGCATGTTCCATTGGCTTTTGGAACTGTTCTGTATGGCTCAAAATTTGGATTAAAGCAAGCACGTGGGATGTTTGGCTTAGGTGCTACTATGGCAATTCTTTATGGGCAAATTACCACAAACAAACCTGTGAAAGTAAAGAGTAATGCAGATGGACAGAATAGATATGATTACGAAATGCTGCTAGACATACAAAAAAACAAACCAGTAATTTTAAAAAATGATATTAAATCCAGCACAGAGAAAGGATTAAGCGTTAGTATTTGTTTAGATGGTGATTATGCAAAAGCAGGTACAAAAATTCGTGATTATGTATACCAAACTTCTTTGATCACACCATATGCAACTATCACTTTTAATGATCCAAAAGGCGAAAAATTTCATCATAAAGCAATCATTCGTTCCATGCCACCTGCACCAACAATAATTGCTCCACATCCATATGGAATTTATGTTGAAACAATTCGTAGAATGCTAGTTGATACGCATTATCAAATCCCAAACGTAGATGATAAGATGATTGAAAAAATTAGGAAAGAACTTGGTATGTCAAAAAAAAAATTTACTTATAACGATATAATGAAAAAAACTGAAAAAAAATGGAAATCATTAACAAGACCTGTACGTGTCGTCATAGCTTTAATGTCATTCCTTGAAGCAGATTTTGAAAAACTTAAAAGAATTAGAATAGAGGACGTTGATCTACGAAATAACAAACTTATCTATTGGGATTATAATACTTCAGAAACACTTGCAGCAGAAATGGATACTGAAAGTGTTTACTACAAGCAATTAGCCAATACAGTTCAAGGTGAATCACTCACTCAATTCTTAACAAAAAGGTTTCAAAGAGTGGGATCCACTTCTGCAGTTGAGTTCTGTAAGTTTGCTAAATTTAAGCCAGAAACTAGAGTTGGAAATATGACAGATCAGGAATTAGTAAAATTAAGTGATGCATTACAGACTTATGAGGGATTTCGCTCACCAGATCCTACATGTTTGGCTCCTCTGGGCGAAACACCACTTGCAAAAGGAATAGAACGAAGATTTGAACCAGATTTCATGGCTGTGGTGCAACGAACCGCATCTGCATACTCTGGATTTCCATTTGTCATAGAGATGGGAATTGCATATGGTGGAAATGTTGAATCCCGTGGAACCAAAGTATATCGATTTGCGAATCGTATTCCTTTATTGTATGATGAGGGAAGTGATGTAGTGTTAAAAGTTGTAAATGATACTGATTGGAATAGGTACAAAGTAAAAAATGATTCAGCACCATTGGTCATTGTATCGCATATTTGTTCTACGCGTGTTCCATACAAAACTGTAGGAAAAGAGAATGTTGCTGATCGACCAGAAATAGAAAAGGAGCTACGTCTTGCACTTCAATTCCTATCAAGAAAACTTTCTGGATACATGTCCAAGAAGGGTAAAGCAGAAATGGCAAAAAAACGAGCTAATCTATATTCAAAATATCTACCACTTATTGCACAATTTTGTACTGAATTATCGGGAAACAAAAAGCAACCAAAATATGAAAATATGATTAAAGAGGAAAGTAACATTGAAGAAAAAGCAGAATAAAAAACTCGAGAAAAATAAATCAAAGGAACTTATCGATCTCCTCAAAAAACATGGTGCTCAAGTTTATGAAGATCTTGAAAATGGGCAATTTCCTAAATTCTCAATCCCAAATCGCTCTATTCGTAATATAATGTATGATAAGAAACTAAGGCAGTATGTACTTGGAACTAATACATCTTTGAGAAGTGCTCGTAATACCTCACAGCTACGTTCTTTTACTCAGCTATTATGGCTTGCATTTTTCGCAAATAAATTAACACAGGAGAAAAAATCATCTACATTAAGAGATGTATATTACTCATCACAAGCATTTGCAATAGATTTTGAAGATCAGGGTGAATCTGATAACATAATAGTTGATCTAGAAGCAGTTTTAACAAAACCTAGAGAGGATTTTTTTGTATTTCCTGAAGAAAGGAGTAGCATATTTGGTGATCTGACAATTGAGTACACAATTCCAGGTTATGAGGGAAAGACACAGAATCTTTCCAGTCATCCTGATGGATATGCTATTGGTCCAAGTATGACATCAGCACAATTGGTAGGTACTACCGCTGAACTTGTAATTGCAATAGAGAAAGGAGGTTTGTTTACTAGATTTGTTGAAGAGCAGGTTGATAAGAAATTTAAATCCATAATTATCAATACTGGCGGTCAAGCCCCTAGATCAACTAGAACCTTGCTAAAACGATTACATGATGAAATGCATTTACCAATAGTAATTCTAACTGACGGAGACGTTTATGGAGAGCACATTGCAATGGTAATTAAATCAGGTTCTGCAAATGCTGCGCATTTAAGAGAGTTAACAGTGCCTGATGCAAAATGGATGGGAGTTTGGGCAACTGATATTGAAAAATTTAAACTGCCAACTATACCAATGACAGAGTCAGATATCAAACGTTGTTTTGATTTACAAAAAGATCCCAGATATCAAGAGGGAATATGGAAAAAAGAACTTGAAGTATTTACAAAAATTAAGAAAAAAGCAGAGTTGGAAGCATTTTCAAAGTATGGTCTAACAAACATCACAGACAAATATCTTCCAGAAAAGTTAGAATTAGCAAATAGCTTATGATGTTGTAATTCTAAGAGTTAGAACGCCATTTCTATATTTAAAATCAGCAATTTCCATATTACTTGAACCTTCAATTGGTACCTCCTTTGAGAAACCTTGTGAACCTCTAACATATAGAGTTCCATCAATTAATCTTACCATAATTTTATCTTCAGGACCTGGAACTTCGGCAACAAATACAGTTTCCTCCTCACCTTTGATTAGATCATAAACCCAATTCTTTGATTCCTGATCTCTAGAAGTAAATTTTGGTTTTCCAGTAATTACCATCTTTTTAATGACTACAGTCCAATAGACAATTGTAATCAAAGCAGCACCAATGAGAATAAAACCTACAAAACTATTATCAGCACGTAATGATACTGCATAAACCAAGCCAAAGAATATCAGTAAAATTATTGGTATCACATAATTAAGTAGTTTATCCGTAGGCCTGGTGGCGTTTTTATACTTGCTCAATACTCAATTTTTGATTTTACCAAATATAAAGCATCTTTGATTTTTATAATCAATACTCATTCATACTTTATTGCTAGATCTGGCACAAATAGAAAGAAACCTCATATCAGAAATCAAATTAACTGATATTCAGGCAAAAATCTTCCTTCTAGTTGTAACTGAAGGTAAGATGGCTGCAATGCAGATATCTGAAAAATTAAACATTACATTGACTCAGGCATCAGTTGGTTCAAAAAATTTAATGGATTTAGGCGCATTTATTGATATGCCTGATGAGGAATTTGAGGCCATGCATCCAAGATTTACTGCGGTAAACATGTATAGAAAAATGTGTACGAGAGAAAAAATTGAATTCAAAAAAAATCTCATTGTAGATAATATTGGTGTAATTTTAGAAAAGCCATACGACGATGCAAGGACTAAATATAACAAATCAAAGTGAACTTTATGAGTGAAGATTCCACTAATATCACATCAGAAGATAAAATTCCAACACCTGAAATTTACAAATGTTGTGAGAACCCTCAGATTACATATAACGCACCAGTAAATATCAATGTAGAAGAACGTACAATTGGTTCTGTTGATGTTTGGAGATGTGCATCATGTAAGAGATCATTTTGCGAAGAAAAGCAGTTAGGCATAGATTCAATCACTGATATAGTTGGAATGCCTAGAATTGAAGATGATGAGAAATGGGCGGTTGTTGTAAGCAAATTACAAAAAGGAAAAGACAAGTGGAAACTTATCAAACTTAAAGAAAGTGGAATTTTAAAATTTGAAACTGCTGATGAGCAGCTTATTGATTTAAAAATTGAAAATTATAAAATAGCTGATGATTTTCATTCAAGCTTTCTTGTATTAGATCATCTTCATAGAGCAGTTGAAATTTGAGTTCAATTGGAAATTATAGTTAATATCAAAGAAATAGATGGCACACAGATGGCTGCCAAAATCACAGGTGAGTTTCAAATAGACGAAAACTTATTTCCATTTACTGCAATTGCGTTTGGTAGAATTGGTGGTCAGAATATAGGTGCAAAACTATCTAATGACACCGAAAGTAAACTGAAAGAATTAGGGTATGATGTGGATGAAATCATTGCCCAACTTCAGAAAAATCTTTTGCAAGGAAATCTCAATTTACCAGAAGGGTTAAAGAAAGAATCGTTTATTGACGATTAAAATTCGGCTTCTTCCAATGCTCTTTCACAAGAGCATGATTTTGTTTCAGGGATTTGATCAATGACTAATGTGAGTAATTTTTTTGTCATTTTAACATTTTTTGCTAGAGTTTCCATAACTTCTTTAGCTGTAACTGGTTTTTCTGCCCATACATCATAATCAGTGACAGTTGACATTGATACATAACAAATTTGTGCTTCTCTCGCTAATTGACATTCCGGAACTAGAGTCATTCCTATAATATCAGCACCAATTGTTCTAAAGAATTTTGATTCAGCTTTTGTAGAAAATCTTGGTCCTTCAATGCATACATAGGTGCAATCTTTGTGTATCTGAATTTCTTGGTTTTTTGCTACATCTACAATTACATTTTGTAGTTCGGGACAAAATGGATCTGCAACTGATATGTGAATCACTCTACCATCCTCAGAAAATGTTCCCTCCCTTGATTTGGTAAAATCTATGAATTGTGATGGTAAAGCAAAATGACCAGGTTCAAATTCCTCCTTTAAACTACCAACTGCAGATGGAGCAATAATTCTTTTAATTCCAAGTTCTTTGAATGCCCAAATGTTTGTTCTAAAATTTATTAAGTGTGGTGGTATAGTATGTTTTTTTCCATGTCGTGGCATAAACGCAATCTGACGTCCATTAAACTCACCAATTGTTATAACATCTGAAGTTTTACCATATGGTGTATCAATTGTTACTTCTTTACTATCTTTAAGTAATCCGGAATCATAAATTCCTGTACCACCAAAAATTCCTATCTCAGCAGCTTCATTCATCAATATTGCACCAACACTTCAGTCCTGTACTCTTTAATTTTTTCTATTCCTTTTAATTCTGTTAATTCAATTATGAATGCAAATCCAATTACACATGCATCTAATTTTTCAACCAGCCTTGCCGCTGCTTGCGCAGTACCACCAGTAGCAAGAAGATCATCACATATCAGAACACGATCATTTTTTTCTAATGCAGTTTTTTGAATCTCCATTTGAGCTTTACCATACTCGATAGTATATGGCACCTTTACTGTCTTTCCAGGAAGTATTCCAGATTATCTCAATAAAATCATTCCTTTGTTATATTTTTGAGCTAACGCACATGCTAGTATGAACCCCCTTGATTCAATTCCTGCAAAGACATCTATATCATTAGGATGAAATTTTTTCGAAAATTCATCAGTAACAAATGATAGTGCATGTGGATCTTTTAGAATTGGATTGAAATCTCTAAAAAGTATACCTTTCTTAGGAAAATCTTTGTATTCACTAATTTTATTTTTTAAATCCACAAAATTAGCAAAAAAATGAGAAATAAAAATCGTTATGATATAATCGAAATTTTTAATTTACTGTCAATGATATACTGGCGGGTTCAGTATTAAGATCGTCTATATGGAGAACATATTGACCTGCCTTAAGATCACCAGGAAGCTGTATAACAGTCTGGAATACTCCTGTCGCTGTTATGCTAATCATTTGAGTTTGCATAATATCCATACCTGCAGAATCAACTATCTGGATATGTACACTTGCACCTACGGTTGCATTTCTACCATTAAGGATGATGAAATCCCCACTACTGTATGTTTTGTCTTCTCTATCAACACTAGCTCTAATTTGGTCTGATGATGTTATAACATCGAATTTATGCTCAGCATTGTTAGCTCCACTAGATATTTTTATAATCCATGTACCAGGATTACCATTACTTGGGATTCTGATATTATCTATTTGAAAACTGCCAGATTTATCTGAGAATGTACTAAATTCTCTAATCAAATTACCTACAGAATCAAGAATTTGTACATTTAGAATAGCATTATTACCAGTATTACCTATAATCAGAATCGGCTCTCCCAAATTATATTCATTCTTAATTGTTTGAAATTCAATTATACCAGAACCTGTAGATAAACCAACAGTGAAAATTGTACTACCTCTCGAACCTGTACCATGTCTTACCTCAGCTGTGAAGGCACCAGTAGACATAGATGTCGGATCTAGAGAATATACAAAAGTTCCATTTTCATCCAAATCTATAGAATCATTAACTTGTGTATTTTCTGAATCATCGACAACAACAATTGAGACAGAGGCAAATGGTTTGCCTTGTATTCTTAGTTCTACAGTTTCTCCTACGTCATAATTTAATTTGCTAGTATTTACAATTATTACTGGTTCGGGAGATGTGCCTATACCAACTATAGAAGAAGCAAATTCTTTGCCTTGATATGAATGCAAAATATATGTGCCTTTCTTAAAATTGGTATCTGTTTCAACACTAAATTCAATACCTCCAGATTTATTTACAGTTAATCTTTCTGAGAAAACTTCTAGTCCAGTTGGATCCTCAACAATTATTGAAATTTCTCTGCTAGGAATGGCAGTACCAACGAACTGTAAAGATTCACCAGGAGTATATTGTTCTTTTACAGATGAAATATTGATTAATTGGGATGAAATGAGTTCAAAGGTTCGAACAGATGATGTTTTTCCATCTGTAATCTCCATCATTATTTTTCCTAAATCAAGATCTACCGAAAACAGATTGTTGAATTCCCACTTTCCATCAAAACCAGTAGTTACCGTATTAATATTAACCACTGTTCCATTAACATCTTTAGCAGTAATAGTTAGTGTTGTGTCAGGTGTTGCACTACCTGTAATGATAACGCTTTGACCTCTCTTAACAGATTTAGGCGTATGATCAATTCCTATTTTTACATCAGTGGTCAGTTCTCTATTTTCACCAGTGTTTACACGCATACTTATAGCCTTTTCAGTGCCACCGGAATCTATCATAGCAAACTCTATTCTGTCAGGAGATAATTCAGCCGGTATTGTGGATGTAGAAATAAATCTTCCATCATTATCAATCTTTATTGATTTTACCAGTTGATCAGCAATGTAGAAATCAATATTTTGATTTGGAATAAAATTTTCACCGATTATCCTAAAGTCAGAACCAATTGTTGGTCTCTCAGGGATAAATTTGAAAAATGAGTTATCGTTTATTGCAGTTATTTTTGGTCGATTAAGTTCTACTTCTGCCTCTTCAGTATTTACAAGCGGTCTGGTTACTGTCACAGCAGAGTGAATAACTACATCATTATCATCTAACGCTTTCCAATTAATTACAGGATTTTCACTATTTGTTTTTATTCCAAATTTTACACTTTCACCAGGTTTTACAGAATTTTGGGGTGAAAAAACCAGAACCTGCCCACCAACCTCAAATTTTCCAGTCCAACCATTCTCAGTTTTAAAAGATTTGAATGAATTTTCATCTCCTAACCAGATTCGTACAGAATCAATATTGACATTACTTCCTCTCTCATTTTTTAATTCTAGTATAGAAGAGGAATCAAGAGATATCCCTTTTGCAGTAACGGTTTCTATCGCATACACAGTCTGTGTGTTCATAATCAAAATTGAAGATGTGAATAAGAATACACATAAAGCTAGCAAATAGATTTTCATCATTCACGCTAGAGAATATCTACAATTAAACCTTAATCAGAAATTATTCTTGATTCTTAAGAAAAAAATTATGCTGTTTGTGGGGTTGCCTTTAATTCGTATGGATTTTCAGCCCACCAATTGGCATACAAACCATCTATTTCTTTCATGTCTGATTCATTAAGATATTTTCCATCTGACATTGATGAAAACATTTCAATTTCCTCTTCACTGATTACAGTTGGAAAAACTGATGAAATTCCTTTTTTTGATAAAATAAATTTAATTGCCAATTCCGTAATATTTAAGCCATTTTTATCGGCAATTGGTCTTAACTCTTCTACTTTTTTCAATGATGCTTTAATCCATTCACCTTTTCTGACAGAGCGATGATCTTTTTCATCTATCTTTGTATCTGCATTTACTTTACTTGTTAGTATTCCAGACGCGTCAGGTACTCTAACCAATATACCAACATCATTTTTTATTCCAGTATTAATTAATTCGTTTCCAGGTGTTTGTTCAAGTATGTTATATACAGTCTGAACAGCAGTTACATTTTTTCTTGTCATAGCATCTAAGCCTTCCTGCGTCCATCCAATTGCAGGGCCTAATGCAACCTGATAAGTTCTAATTTTTTTTTCAGAAATTAAACCATCTAAAGTTTGAAAAATTCTATCGTCATGAATATGATGCATTTTTGGATTATGAAGTCCATATACATCAACATAATCAGTTTGTAATCGCTCTAAACTTTTTTCTAATGCATTACGAGTAAACTGTTCATCAAATTTCTGTGGGAGTTCTTTATGACCTATCTGATCTGCACTTTCAAAATCATAGCCGTATTTTGTAGATATGATTATTTCGTTTCTCATATCTTTGAAGGTTTCACCAATTAATCTTTCACTCTTACCCCTGCCATACATATCTCCAGTTTCAAAGAAATTTATCCCACAATCATACGCCTTTTTTAGCATTCTTTTTGCCTCATCCTCTTCAATTTCTTTTCCCCACCAATTCAATGCAATGGTCCATGCACCAAAACCAATTTCTGAAACTTTGATTCCACTCTTTCCTAATTTTTTGTATTTCAATCGACGATCTCCCTAAATCTCTTTAATTCACTCTCAGTTTCTATATCAGTAAGCACTGATTGACCAGAATTTTGGTTTGAATTTAATTCTATCCAAGATTTACAACCCTCAAAATCTGGCTGTAATGGTATTTCAATAGCAGGAAATGTGTATACTTTTAGAAAAATGACTTTTAGTGGTTTTTCTACCATCCAATTGATTCTTTCTTTAATGTATTCATCGCTCCAAACATGAAATGATGACAATTTATCTATAATTTCATTTGAATAAACATCTCTATGATCTAAAACTTCTACAATAGATGTGATTGTATTGTAACCCTCTTTTGGTTTATTATTTAATGTTTGATTCAGAAAATCATGGTACTCTGGTTTAACATGTTTTATTTCCTGATGCTCCCATGTTGGAAAAAGTAAAAATTTTTTTGCCTCTATTTTGAAGCCTGATGCGGTTTCTAATATCCCACCTTTTCGTAGAATTACTGTTTGTTTTCCATGTTCTAGAGCCTTAACAACAGTAGCCCATTCTTTTAACCCATTCATTATCCAAGGCTAGTAATTAGCGAAATAATATCCTTTTTTACGCATACAATCATTGGTGTATCTACTTTAACATGTGCAGAAACACTAGTACCTCTTAATTCCATGATTAGATCTTGAAACATATGTAAATCATCTGATTCAAAAGCTAGCATAAAGTCTTCATCATGTATTCCAAATGAGTATGTTGTATTCAATTCAACTTGAGGAAATTTTTCAGCAGTTTTGATATGCTCATCCATCATTTTTTTTCTTTGTTCTAGTGGCAAGAGATACCATTCACGTGTTTTAGTGAATGGATACACAACTACATATTTCTTAGATTCCATACCTCCTACAAATGAATGCATCCTATTTTTTTGGGCATAGATTGAGGGACGGGTAGATGATAAATACACACGTGATGGTATAATATATTTCCCAACCACAGTCAAATAAATTTTTGAAATAGTCTCCTGTATATCCTCAATTGATTTCGACATGAACCAGAGTAAGAAATCTGCATCATCTCTTAATCCTAATGTTGAGTATGATCTTATGTTAACAGGAGAATTTTCTATAATATTCTGAAGTTCTCTTGCAGATTCCTCTTTAGCCAGATCTGCCATCCATCTCCATTTTGGATCAATTTTAAAAAACGAAAAATTGAAAAAATACTGTTTTTCTTCTTCAGACATGCTCTTTTTGTTTTCGTATGTTATTTAAAATAACTATTGATTATGTCTCATTAGCTTCTTCTAAGACCCAATCATATCCACGTTTCTCAAGTTCTTGTGCAAGTGCTGCATCACCACTTTTGAGTACTTTACCTTTTGCAAATACATGTACATAATCAAGTTTATCTAAGAAATTTAGAATTCGTGCATAATGTGTGATCACTAAAGTTGTAGAATCCTTATCAGAAACCTCACTTATTGCTTTTGCAACAGATAGTACAGCGTCAATGTCTAAACCAGAATCAGGTTCATCTAAAATTGAAATTTTTGGTTTTAATACTGCCATTTGTAGAACCTCAGAACGTTTCTTTTCACCACCTGAAAAACCTTCGTTAAGATATCTTGAGAGAAATTCATCTTTTAATCCAACAGCATTAATATTTTGTTTTAGATAATTTTGAAATTCTCTTACTGTAATGAAAACTTCTCTATCCTCACCTTGTAATGCTTTACTTAGTGCATTGTATGAAGTTCTAAGAAAATGTGAAAAACCCACACCAGAAACTTCAGTCGGATATTGGAATCCTAAGAAAAGTCCTTTTTTTGCGCGTTCGTCAGCAGTAAGTTGTAATATGCTTTCACCATCGAGAAGAATATCTCCACTAGTAACTTCATACTTGGGATGTGCAAGAAGTGTATACGCTAATGTGCTTTTTCCAGAACCATTTGGTCCCATAATTGCATGAACCTCACCAGGTCCTGTTTTTAGATTAACTCCTTTTAGAATTTCCTTTCCGTCACGTTTTACATGAAGTTCTTTAATTTCTAATCTTGCCATGTAATAATTTTCAAAGTTTGCTATATAATCCAGACTAATTTTAGCTATTCCTAATAAAAAAAATAAGAAAGGGGGGGCTTTATTGGTTGGCTAGGATTGGTCTCAGAGTGAGTGTAATTTTATTTGTTTTGAGAATTTCCTTTACTCTGTTTCTGATAGTTACTTCAGTAATTCCAGAAACTAATGAGACATCTCTTTGTAGGACTGTTTGCCCTAGCAAAATGGAACCAATATACATGTAAGCGGATGCAATTCCATTTGGTGCTTTACCATCTGTGATACCCTGTACCTGTGCTTTATCTGCAATCTCTAGAGCAAGACGTTCAACCCGAACATCAGTTTTTGTTTGATTTGCAATTTTGGAGATGTACTTATCCATAGTAACGGTTGGTGTTATTACCTGTCCCATCTCCAATACTAGATTTCTGTAGTATTTTGCAGCAAGTTTTGATTTTGCTTTTACGTCTTTTTCTAGACATATTTCTTTGCAAATTTCTTCTAGTGAACGAACGACATCACATTGTTTACAGGCTAGATATACTACAGCAACTGTGATACTTATCACAGACTTGCCTTTAACTTCAATATTTTTTCCATCTAAACTTCGATAGATCTTTGAAGCAGTCTCAACAACATTTTTTGAAAGATTACAACTTTCACATGTCTCAGTAATTTTTCCTAAAACATTTGTGAGTCTTCTTTCTCGTGGTGAAGTTACTCTAACTCTCTGTTGCCATTTTCTAAGATTTTGCATCTGGTTTGACACAGAGCTGTTAAGCTTCTTTCCACTAAAATCAGAACTTCCAATGGATATGTCAGTTGCAATACCCATATCATGTTGAGCAAATGTAGTATGCCCTGTTGCTCTTGCCAATCTCATCTTATCAGCTAGATTAGCACCTTTTGTCTCTGGTCCATAGTCAGCCATTTGTTCATCTACAACAATGCCGCAGTTTGAACAAATTCGTTCGCCATTATGAATATCATCTATAATTTTAGATTCACATTCAGGACAGCAAGCTTCTATTTCTAATGTTTTCATCTATATCGTTTTCTCCTATTTTTTTTCATTACAGGAGTTTCTTCCAGCGAAAATACTTTTGTTCCACTAATTTTTTTTAGGTTATTTGTTAGTGGTATTGCTGATGCAAAGGGATTTTTTATAGGTCCAATTAATTCAGTGACACGTCCAATCTTTTGATTATTATTGTCACAAAGAATTTGACCTTCTTTGATCTCTTTACTTAGTCGTACTATGACTCTGCCACTATTGGCAATATGCAATACTTCACCTACCTCCTGCAATTATCATTCAATAAAGACAATTGTTATCATGAAGTTCTGTCAACAAAACTTTAGCTCTGAGCTATTTTGATTATTTTTTTGTATCTTTCGTTCTTTTAGAAACTAGTTTTTCTGCAATCTTATTCATAATACTTGTTTTCGTTGATTTTTTTTCGACTACCACATATCCTGATCTTACATATGGTCTTTTTGGAAATCTAACTTGATCTTCTGTCTCCGTTGGTTCTAGACCTGCAGCTTTTGTTGCATCAATCAATTCTTTCAATGATGGATCAAAGACACATTTTGTTTTTGAAAGCCTTCTTCCTTTATTTCATGGTTATGTCTTGTTAAAGTAATCACGCAAGATTACGACATGTTCGAAATCTTTCATTCTATCATTTCACTAAAACTGCGTTAATTATTCCTGATTGACCAGGACGTGAAACAACTCTGCACTTTCCATCTTCTGTATGAAGTATAGCACCTTTTGTTATCACACCACGTCTTTGGTAGTCATTGTTAGTTTGATTTTCTAAAACTTTTATAATCTTTGATCGTTTTATTTTTGCATCGGATAATACTAAATTAACATGGCTTACTTTCTTCAAACCAGTTTTTCGATTGTTTCCTCTTGTTTTTCTTGTCGATGTTTCCTGATCACCAATTAACGCTTCATTTGGATATCTATCAGTCTGAAATTTTTGTCGTGTTTTTAAAGGATGTCTTCTTCCGCCAGTAATTTTACTTGTTTTCAAACCCTCTACTGATTTTTTCACACAATGTTTCTGAAATACTCTAATTTATACAAAACGCAGACTTTTGAAATATGTACACATATTTTATGTAATATTATGTGTTTATGGTTATTATTTAGATGTGTTTCGTGTTCTAATTTTTTTAAATAACTTTTGTCTTAGTGTATCAGAATCTCCCTGAACACCAAAATACTTCTTAAATTTTTCAGTTGTACTGTATACTTTCAAGCGACCAACATTTTGATGTTCAATAAAATCCAGCTGTGCCAATTCTTTGAGGTGTGAATAAACACCGGTTCCTCGTACTTCTACTAACTGTTTACTTGAAATTGGTTGTTCGTATGCAAGGTATGATAATGTTTTTTGGGTAGATTTAGCCAATATTGGTTTTGATGCATATCGTCGACCAATTGATGAACTATATTCTGGTTTTAATTGAAAAACATATGATCCATCTGGTAATGTCACAATCTCTATTGCTTTGAATGCAGTTTTTGCTTTATGGATCAATTTTTCGAGTAAATTCAATGTTTTTGTCCTAGATTCTGTGCCTGATGCCCTAATTAACTCCTCAATACTTAGTGGCCTTCCTGCTGAATACAATGCTGATTCTAATCTTGCAGTAGATTCACTTTCATCTTGTATTTTTACCAATATACAAAGCCTACTAGAAATTGACTTAAAATCTTCCTTCACACATCATTGATCAATTTGTGAATTATTCTTTGATTAGAGTGACTGTAATGTCATCATCAACTTGCATTAAATCAACTTTCTCATCTCTTGCCAAAAATAATATTGCAAAAAAACATCGAATTGAGTCGATAGTATCAAGATCTTTTGTAATTGATGCTAATACTGCAGTTCCATCTAATTCAAGTTTTTTCAAGATCAAGTCTTGATATTGAGGAATAAGGTTTTCAAGATTATTCATAATGTTTTTGAAATCTGGTGCATCGATTGGCTCAAATTTTAATTGGTTAGATCTTCGTTCTCGTGGATTTGCAATTGTGCCAATAAGATTTTCTAACAAATCTAATAATTCATTTAATGACACTGGGTATGTTGATTCGTGTCGGTAAGGAATATCTAACATCTGTATATCAATATCCGATCTCTGTCTGACTGGTTTATTCTCCATTGCAGCTTTTTGAAGTGCAAAAATATTTTCTACTTTCATTCTATAAATTAATGATGATGATAGGGCAGCCATTCCAGCAATTCTCAAGTCTTTTTTATCAGTTTTTTCTAAAACATCAACTAACATTGAAAGAATTTGTATCAGGTCAATTTCCCAAATATCCTTTTTCTTTATACCTTCTGGGTCAAATAAAATATTTATGGGAACTTTGGAAATTTCGGCTTTTGTTTCTTCCTGACTCACGAAATAAAGAAGTTTTAATGTAATAATATCTTGGGGCTCTATTTTCTTTCCATCATCAGTCAACTCTTATATTATAAAATAAAAAATCCATTTTGTGAAAGCTGCACAGATTATAGAGCCTGGTAACCCTCTTAAATTGAATCAAATTGAAGCATCTGAACCTACTGGAACACAAGTTTTAGTCAAAGTAATATCTACTGGAGTATGTCACAGTGATTTGCATCTATGGGAAGGTGGATATGATACTGGAGATGGATTCATGAAAGTTACTGATAGGGGTGTAAAGTTTCCAGTCACTCCAGGCCATGAAGTTGTTGGAGAAGTTGAAAAAATTGGAGAATCTGTAAAAGATATCCAAATTGCTGATACTGTTTTAGTTTATCCTTGGATTGGCTGTGGACAATGTCCAACATGTGAGAAAGGTGACACAAATCTATGTGAAACTCCTAAATCATTAGGTGTATTTCAAGACGGTGGATATGCGGAACAAGTAATTGTCCCTGACTATAAATTCTTAGCAAGTATTGATGATCTAAATCCTGACTCTGCATCATCTTTGGCGTGTTCAGGATTGACTGCATACACAGCTATCAAAAAATCATTAGTGAATAATCCTGAATCCATTCTAATTGTTGGTGCTGGTGGTCTAGGTTTAATGGGAGTACAGTTAGCAAGTCATATGACAAGATGTAAAATTATTTGTGCTGATTTGGATGATGAAAAACTAAACATTGCAAAGGATTTGGGTGCTACACATACTATCAATACCAAAGAAAGTGATGCATCACAAAAAATCATGTCTTTATGTAATGAAAAGGGCGTAGATAGCATAGTTGATTTTGTAAATGCTCCACCAACTGTGAAACTTGATTTATCAGTAATTAGGAAGCGGGGAAATATTATTCTTGTTGGTCTGTTTGGCGGTTCTGTAGATCTACCTTTAGTGTCTGTACCTCTAAAAGCTATAACAATTCAAGGTGCTTATACTGGGAATTATAATGATATGGTTGAATTGATTGATCTTGCCAAAAAAGGTGTCATTAATCCTATTGTATCAAAACATTATACATTGGACGAGGCAACAAATGCTTTGAATGATTTAAAAAATCGAAAAATTGTGGGACGCGCTGTAATTAATCCGTAATCAAAAAATATGGTCCCCACTGAAGGATTTGAGCCTTCGACAACCCGGTTTCTGTATGCCTAGTAGACTGCTGTTTTTCAGCCCTAAGCCGACAACTACAGCCGGAAGCTCTACCAGGCTGAGCTAAGTGGGGACTGA
>CAYVWD010000080.1:0-3018 GCA_964455405.1 uncultured Candidatus Nitrosopelagicus sp.
CAATTCATGACGCAGAAGATGGCGGTGAATTAACAATAACATTACCAGGTGATGTCATCACTCCATTTAACGATGGTACATTCTTCGTTCTAGTTAACGATGAAGAGAGTGATGATGCAAGTCAGAGTGGAAATACAGTAACTGTTCCATTTGACGCAGACGCAAGCACGATTGAGATTATCGGAACTCATGTTGTCCCAGAATTTGGTACAATTGCAGCAATAATCCTAGCAGTAGCAATTACTTCAATAATTGTACTATCTGCAAAGACTAAACTCAGCATTATGCCAAAACTCTAGTTATTTTTCATAAATTATGTTTATGCCACCAGTTCTATAGCCATTAGGATCAATCATAACGGAATGAAAACCAATCATTAGCAATTTAGTAGTGATTTGTTCTAGATATTCTCTTTCATATAACATTGGAATGTTATTTGATTCAACTTCAATCTTTGCAACTCCATCAATGTCACGTAATCGTATCAATTCAAACCCTGTTAATTGTTTGATCATGGTTTCTCCCAGCTCTATTCGTGTTAATCTTTCTGCAGTAACTTTTTGACCCCATGGAATTCTTGATGCAAGACATGAGTTTGATGGTCTATTGTAAATTGTTAGTCCTATTTTTTGGCAGATTCTCCTAATCTCATCTTTTGATAAATTTACATCCAAGAGTGGACTCTGAATTCCATTTTTACGCAAAGCCTCAATCCCAGGTCTATAATCCCCAAGATCATCTGTATGTGTTCCATCTACGATAACATCAAGTTGAAATTGTTTTGCTGTTTCGATAAGTTTCTCTGAAAGCTCATACCTACAGTAAAAACATCGATTATTATCATTTCTAACAAAATTCTCATTTTCTAGTTCATTATAATTAATTATGATATGCTGAATTCCAATTTCGTCAGCAATTTTCTTAGAACTATCAAGCTCATCCTTTGAAAGTGTTTTGTAATCAGCTGTTACTGCAAATGATTTTTTTCCAAGTTTTTGAAATGCAGCATAGGCAACTAATGCACTATCAACACCACCAGAAAGTGATACTAGAACACTGGTTTTAGTATCAAACCAATCAAGTAATTGTGATAATTTATCCATCTTTTTCCATTATTTTTTCTCTTATCAAGTCTTCAATCTGATGAAATGGTTTGTTTAAAGAGTTTGAGATTGATTTTATATCTTCAAATTCTATTTTAAAATGAGAGCTTCCTTTAACTATTTTATAATGAATTGGAAACTCATGACCATCAATTTCCACCATCTCTTGTTCAATTGATCTAGGAACAACATATCTTTCTGAATTTCTGATTCTAACACCAAGGGTTTTTGTCTCAGCCACTAATAATTCTAAAATTGAGTTCATTGATTCTGGATCACAAATCACAGATATCAATTGGGTTGGTCTACCTTTTTTTGTTATACCAGAAGTGATTGTTACATCTTTTGCTCCGTTTGACATAATTTTTTCAATCATATTTCCTAGAACTTCGCCTGATACATAATCTACATTAGTCTCTAGGATTTGAACCGTGTCCTTTACTAAATTGATTTTGGTCTTTCCATTTACAATTTTTAGAACATTGGAAAATTCTTCAAAATCTTTCGATCCTGCACCATATCCAATAGAATTGATCTTCATTGGTGGATAAAACTCGGAACATGTTTTTACTAAATTAACTAAAATACTTGCTCCAGTAGGAGTGGTCAACTCATCTGTAATAGTTCCACCTTGAACAATTATTTCAGAATCTTTAAAAATTTCTAAAATTGCGTATGCAGGATTTGATGTTTTACCATGTGAGAATGTTACAGTTCCACCACCAATTGCCACTGGTGAGCAAATTATCTCATCGTTAAATAGATTCAAATCGTCTAATGCAATTGCCGTACCAAGTATATCAACAACAGTATCAATACTTGATGCTTCATGGAAGTGAACTGTTGACTCTGGTTC
Organism: uncultured Candidatus Nitrosopelagicus sp.; assembly: GCA_964455405.1. Classification (GTDB taxonomy): domain Archaea; phylum Thermoproteota; class Nitrososphaeria; order Nitrososphaerales; family Nitrosopumilaceae; genus Nitrosopelagicus. Next base: position 1,960 of record CAYVWD010000080.1, read on the forward strand.
TCCATGCACTTTGGATTCTGCAGAAATGAGAGTGTTAATGGTATTTGTTGCAAAATTTAAACCAGATTCAGATAATCCAATTTTTTTTGATGCTTCTATAATACAATGTTTGATATCTGTAGCGTTTCTTTCGTGAACATTTTCATCGATTTCTAAAATTAATTGTGTCGCGTCTTTCCCATTTTTTTGTACAGATATAAAATCAATGTTTGTAATCTTCGAATTGTCTAAAAAGGATTCTGCAGTGTAAATACCCTCAATAATTCTTGATTTATTTGCTCCAAGACTTACTAATGATGATAGTATCATATCCCCTGAAATTCCAGCAATCTGTGCATCAATCATTAGAACCATGAATTATCTATAGTAAAAATACATAAAAATCTGTTTAAAATTCAAACTAAGATTTAATTAATCAGGATTTTGAGCGCATAGTGTGATAACAATTATCGGTGCAGGCAAAGTAGGTGGAGACGCTGCACTATTCTCAGCATTAAAGAGGCTAGATGATCAGATATTACTTCTGGATATTGCTGAAGGATTACCCCAAGGTGAGGCAATGGATCTAAACCATATGCTATCAGAACAAGGAATTGATGTTGAGGTTAGAGGATCAAATAATTATGAAGATATGAAAGGATCAAAAATTGTAGTGGTGGTGGCAGGAGCTGGGAGAAAACCTGGAATGACAAGAATGGATCTATTAAAAATTAATGCGGGTGTTGTAAAAGATTTTGTTGGAAATATCAAAAAATTTGCTGATAACTCACTAATTATTCCTGTTACTAATCCACTTGACCCAATGGCACACATTACATACAAAACATCTGGATTTGATAGAAATCGTGTTTTTGGTATGGGTGGAATGTTAGACTTGTCAAGATTCAAACAATTTATTCATGATGCAACAAATACACCAAGAAAAGAGATTGATGCTGTAGTTATTGGTGAACATGGGGAAAACATGCTGCCACTAACTAGATTTGCAAAAGTTTCTGGAGAATTTTTACATGAAAAACTGACAAAAGAAAAATTAGATGAAATTTTTACTTTGACAAA
>CAYVWD010000081.1:0-4063 GCA_964455405.1 uncultured Candidatus Nitrosopelagicus sp.
GGCCTTCCACCAATCAAGAGCGATATAATCAATCTTCTTTGTACCATGGGGAATTGCCAAGACAAATTGTTTTTTTACACTTGTAGCCAACCTACCAGCTAATACAACATCTGTCGATGAAATATTTTCATTCCTGTCATAAACTTGCACTAAAAATGGTGCATGATCAATACCAGGACCCTTTTGATAGACTGCAAAATCACATCCAAATTTTATTCCTGGATTTACAATGTATCCCTTTTCTCTAAAGTCTTTGTATACCTGAAATTTTTGCCTAAAATTATGGTGATGTCTTTGACAAATCTTTAACATGTAATTAATTGTAATTCTTTTTTTGTCTCTGAAAATTTGAATTTTTGATTTTAGCATTAAATAGTATCCCTCAATTAAATCTAAAATCAACGGAGCATCAATCTCATCATTCTTTGGTTTAGAAATACCTATTGGTTTTCCATAATAACCATTAGTAAATAATTTCTTAGAATCTAATACATTCCAAATTATTAATTTATTTTCAATTAATTCGCTTTTCAATTATAGACTCAATGCTAAAAGTATGAATGAATCAGAAACTTCTTGACATTTATCTGCCATTTCTTCAATTCCCTCTATTGTATCTTTCATCAATAACATCTCTTTTGTTGATGAGATTTCAAGTGATTTTAAAACCATTTTTCTATATTTTATATCAATTTCACGTTCAATTTTTTGTGTATCTTGTGCCAATTCAATGGATTTTGCTGAATCAGTATTTAGACTACGAATGATTTCATTTAGTTTGTAGATCTCATCTACTACAAGCTCGATTAATTCGGTTATGTCTTTATCAAGCTGTGAATTTTTTAGTGTGGCTGGTTTGATGTTTGATAGTTTAAACGCAATACCAGTGATATATCCTGCTATTTCATCCATTGTGTATGAAGTATTTAGCAGGTTCTCACGGTTTAGAATTAAGCCACCGACATCAGCCACATCACGAGTAATTTTTCGTCTTAACGTTTCAACTTCTTCTTCTAGTGTAGATATTTGCTCTAGAGTTTCTTTAATCTCATTTTTATTTTTTTTAACTATAAGCTCTGGGAGCGCGGAAAGACTTCTTCCAGCATTAAGAATTCTATTTATCTCATCTTGCAAAACTGCAATAGCCTTTCGTTTGGCTTGAACTTCTAATTCCCCACTATACATAACGAATTTTATCTTATTATGAGACTGTTAATTAATGCTTGCTTAAAATTTTGTGGCTAAAAAGACTAAACTGACTTTTTTTGGCTTTTGTACAATGCGATAACTTCTTCGTCAGTTGAAGCATCTTCTATTTGTTTTTCAGATCTTATTTTACCAGTAAATTTTGGGAATCTTAACGCCAGACCACTGTCTTTCCTAATGACATCAAGTCCAGTTTTATGAATTGGGCTTAAAGTGATCTCTGATGCAACAATTTCGATAACTAGTTTTGGTTCAAACCATACGTCAGCTTCCATTTCACTTTCAATCCTAGAATTTTTCTTTATTGTAACATCTGGTGAAAGCATTTGATATAATTGATCCAGCCTTTCGTCTGTAAATCCAGTTCCAACTTTACATAAACTTGGAAATGTGTCATTTTCAGGGTTATATGTGGCAAGCAAAAGCGTTCCATATCTTCCGGTTCTCCTTCCCTTACCAAAAAATGCACCAATAACAATCAGATCCAGGCTATCACCTAGTTCATTTTGATATTCACGTTTTAGTTTTAACCAATTACTTCCACGCATTCCTGCCTTGTATGGAGATTGAAGTGCTTTCAGCATTAACCCTTCACAACCAGAATTAATTGAGTTTTCTAGAATTTCTAAAACATCAGTTTCATTTTTAATAATTGACATTGGGATAACTTTTGTAAATTTATCATCCTTTACAATTTTCATGAGAATATTTCGTCTTTCTATATATGGTAAATCCATTGTTTTCTTTCCATCAAAATATAGAACATCAAAAAAATTTACTGTTATTGGATAGTCAGACACTGCCTGTTCAAGTTTATACTTTCTACGTCTATGCATTAATTCTTGAAACGGTAAAAAATCACCAGTATTTTCATTTATTGCTACCACCTCTGCTTCCAAAATACAATCATCAGAAACTAAGGCACTTGGAATTTTTTCAACAATGTCAGGATAATACTGTGTAATTTTTTCTAGACTTCTTGAAAAGATTATGATTTCGTTTCCCTTCTTATGGATTTGTGCACGCTCTCCATCCAATTTATATTCTGCCGAAAATTCAGTTTGAAATTTTTCGATTGCATCTTTTTCATTTTTAACTCTATCAGCAAGCATTGGTCTAACAGGATTAAATATAGAAATTTCAAATTTTTTGATTCCATCAATTCCATGTTTTGCAATGACCTCAGATACGTGACCGAGATCACTAGAAACGTTATATGCATTTTCAATTAATGCACGATTGCTTTTTTCTCCAGTAAATGTTATAGCAAGAGCATCCATCAATGTATTCTCTGCTATGCCTAAACGAAGAGTTCCTAGCAAAATTTTTAAAATAAATTTAGCTTCGCTTGTTGTAGCATCATTCAATAAACTAGACATGTATTTTATTTTCATATCTTGCGAACGCCTTCCCTCAAGTTTTGCAATTTTAAATAATGTATCATAAACACGTTCTAAAGTAATTGTTTCAGCGGCAAATGTGGTTTGTGTTTTTTGTTTTAGTATATCAGCAGCAGCCACCCCAAGATCACCACCTACAATATAACTATCTTGAATTTTTTTTATTGGAACACCGGCTGATTTTGATATTGCTTTCATTGCAAGTTTTTCTGCAATTCCTAATTCCACGCCTTCAAAATTAGGTCTTAGTTTACCTTGTATAAGGTATGTAACTTTGGAAATCACTTCAACTGGTGTATTTTTTAGTAGTTCAACTAAGATATCAGTAAGCTCAATACGTTTGGTAGTAGATTCCATCCGGCCAAAAAATTCTGCAATTTGAACAAATTTCATTATTATTTAATGACGTTTAGAGTTTGAATAAGTTTTGTTCTAAATATATCGGAAAATGACCTTTTTCTTATCTTGTTTTAATTCAGAAACAAGTGCAAAATTACTTAATGGGTAATCTTCCTTATACTGCTTCATAAAACTCCAAGCTACATCATGATTTTTGAATTCAGTTCGAATACCAGGCATCACAGTCTCCTTCCCATAAACATCAAAACAAACTATGGAGTATTTTTTTGGTCTCTTGTGTGGTTTTGCTTTAAGAAACCACGTAATCGCAAAGATAAACGCAACTCCAAGGATCATCCATGCACCAATGTCTTTAAAGACAGGCCAAAATAGATTTGGAATGCTAACAGCAAACAGATCTATCATAAAGTGTGAAAATGCTATAATTGCAATGCTAGGAAAAGTTAATGTTCTCAATACATTAAAAACATCTTTCAAGGCTATATTTTGTAAATATACATTTGATTTAATCTTTTTTATGAAATAAACATCTCAATCAGGATCTTCATAGTTTTCTTTTCTACCATCTGATTTATTCTCCGCATCCATCGCCTTCATCTTACTTCTTAGCATATCCATTCGAGCCTTGTATCCTTCTGCATATTCTAGTTCATCGGGCACTAATGTTGCTGGGTGTATGAATCCCTGTCTTCTCATATCCAGTGCCTTTTTTGTTGCTAATTCTCTAACATAGTCCCAGTCTGGTGTTGAAAATCCATCAAATGGACCTGTAAACTTGCCATTATGCATACTAAATACCAGCGCTTCAACAATTGGAATACAAAAATCAATTGTTGCTGCAGAGTTTAGTTTTACAGGCATTAGTGGCATGTTATGACTTCCTCTGGTATTACCTGCAACAAAATGTGGATAGTTAAATACACTTCCAGCTTCTTCAGTAGCTGGAAACATTTTTTGTGTTCTTATTAGACAAACAGGATCATCTTTTCCTACATATGTACCTGCAATATTATGTAGACGATCAGTTGATGCATCCATTATTGGCTCTCCATCTTTTGTTGTTACAGATGATATAACATATCTACCTGGATACATTA
>CAYVWD010000082.1:0-2937 GCA_964455405.1 uncultured Candidatus Nitrosopelagicus sp.
ATTCTTTTTGCAGCCTCTTCATCATGAATCTCTTCTACTTTTTGAACTTCAAGAAAATGATTCCCTGAACCAAGACTTCCAAGTTGTGGTGCTCCACGTTTTCTTGCTTTATCGGAAACTTTGTTTGGATCTGCGTTTGCCATCTGCCCATTTTATTCACAAACATCTGCATCGTCATTTGTTCCATAGCCATTATCAATTGCCCATTTTACGCCTTTAACTAAAACTTCATCAAGTTCTGACTGATTCAATCTTACAGCACCTTTAGAACCAACACCTGATGGAATAGATTTGAAAAGATCGTTTACCAAATTGTTTAGCTTTGGTCTTACTTGAGCTTCAGTGAGATTTGTTCGTAAAAGTCTCACTCCACAGTTTATGTCATATCCAACCCCACCAGGACTAATCATACCTTCTTCTGCATCCATAGCAGCAACACCGCCTACAGGAAAACCATATCCTTCATGACCGTCAGGTAACACAACAGAATGTTGTTGTATTCCAGGAAGAGTTGCAACATTAATTGCCTGTTTGATGGTTCTATCAGTCATCATTTTTTGTATTAAACTATCATCAGCATAGATAGTTACAGGAACTTGCATTCCTTTTGATGAATCTATATCAATTCTATATTCCATATTTCCAATTTTTTTTGGTTTCAATTCAGTCAATTAGATGGACAATGTTCAGGCGTAGGCAATTTAAATCAAATTCATCGATTTGAATAAATTAAAATGAAATGATAAATTCAATTCAGTATGAAAAAGGCAATAGTTTTTGGCGGTTCAAGAGGAATTGGTAAGGCGATAGCTGAATCATTAAATTTGTTAGAAATTGATGTCATAGCTGCATCAAAACAGGATGTCGATACTTCAAATTTGCAAAGTGTGAAAGAATTCTCACAGGAAAATCCCACCACTGATATTTTAGTACTTAATACTGGTGGACCGCCAATGATGGAATTTAATAAGATATCTGAGGATGATTGGAATCGTTATCATAATCAATTATTTGTAGGCTTTTGTACAATACTACAACAAATTTCAGTGAATGATAACGGATACATCTTTGTAATAACTTCAAATGTAATAAAAGAACCAAACTCGAAATTAATTATTTCAAGTGCTTATAGATCTGCGTTTTCAAGTGTTTTTAAAATTTTAAGTAAAGAATATGCAAAAAGTGAAATTAGCTGTATCAATATTGCACCTGGTCCAATTAATACTGATAGAACCAAAGAATTAGTCAATAATGTAGATGAATATGCAAAAACACTTCCTATGAAACGATTAGGAAATCCAGAGGAGATAGGGAATTTTGTAAAATCAATTGTAGAAAATAATATAAAATATCTTTCAGGCACTGTGATTAATTTTGACGGCGCGAACTCAAATTTCCTTTTTTAAATAGACATAGGTTTATTTTTGCAAAAATTTCATAATAAATGTGGCAATATTACCTATTGACAGTGGTCGTTATGGAACAAAAGAGATGCTTGCAATTTTTAGCGAACAGAAAAAAATTGATTATCAATTAGAAATAGAAGCTGCTGCTGCATTATCACAAAGTGAAATCAAATTAATTTCAAAAAATATTGCAAATGACATTGCCAAGAATGCAAGATCTGGTAGAATTACTAATAAAAGAATAAAACAATTAGAAACAAAGACTGATCATGACACTGCCGCCTTAGTAGAGGCATTAGCAGAAAAATGTCAAAAACAATCAAGACCATGGATACATTATGGTCTGACTAGTAATGATCTAGTTGATACAAGTAATTCTTTACAAATGAGAGATGCATTAAAAATTATACAACCAAAAGTTTCAAAATTATCTTTAATTCTAGCAAAAAGTGCTCAAAAATACAAGAATGTTCCAGCTGTAGGAAGAACTCATGGTCAACACGCAAGTATTATTTCATTTGGTTTAAAATTTGCAAACTGGGCTGCTGAAATGTCAACACATCTTGAAAGATTAGATGAACTAAAGAAACGTATTCTGATTTGTAAAACTCTTGGTGTAGTAGGAACCGGCTCCTTGATGGGTAAGAATGCTATAAAAGTCCAGGAAAAGGTTTCGAAGAAGCTTTCTCTTTTTCCTGCAAAAGTTACAACTCAAATTGTTCCAAGAGAACGATACGCAGAGTATGTCTTTCAACTATCACTTCTTGGGGCAACACTTGAAAAAATTGCTGTGGAGATTAGAAACCTGCAGAGAACAGAAATAGCAGAGATGGCTGAGCATTTCAAAAAAGGACAAATGGGAAGCAGTGCTGTTCCTGTAAAAAGAAATCCAATTAAGAGTGAAAGAATATCTTCTTTATCCAAACTTCTAAGAAGTCAAGTAAGTACATCATTTGAAAACATCCCTTTGTGGCATGAAAGAGATCTGTCAAACTCTGCAAATGAGAGATTTATTCTTCCTATGACTTCAATACTCCTTGATGAAATGTTAGAGACAATGATAAAGATCATCATTAATCTTCAAGTGAATACAGAACGTGTTAAAGAAAATCTTTATGTCACAAAAGGTCAAATTTTTGCAGAATTTGTACTAGAGGCATTAATCAAAAAAGGCATGCCTAGATTGAAAGCGTATAGAGACGTACAAAGAGTAGCGTTTGATGCACACAAAAAAGGAATTAACTACATGGATGCATTGATAAATGATAAAATTGTCTCATCTACACTTTCATCTAACGAGATAAAATCAATATTTGTTGCAGAGAAACATCTTGGCGCTTCAACCACTATAATTAATAATGTTGAAAAACATGTGAAAGCAAATTCTAAGAAATTTTTCTAGATTTTAAAAGAGCCTTATGTATCTGTGAGCCATATTGTAATGCTTTTTTCTGTTTTTGTGCAGAAATTGCTGGTACATTGCAATCAATAGCTAGACTACGAATAACATGCTTCCTCATTAAATCGTCAG
>CAYVWD010000083.1:0-2998 GCA_964455405.1 uncultured Candidatus Nitrosopelagicus sp.
AGGATATAATATCCGACAATAAAATAATCTGAATCAAAAAATGATGTTTCCATAATCACTTGGAATAACACCGCATAAATAATCTATCACCATAATCCAAGTATGGTATTAAACGAAGGAGATGCAGCTCAGGACTTTATACTATCAGCACATGATGGAGCATCAGTACAATTAACCTCCTACAAAAATAAAAAAAATGTTGTTCTCTGTTTCTATCCAAAAAACCACTTGTTTGGGTGTCCATCAAAGAAGGTCTTCGAGATGGCAAAAAGCGTAATTTCTGTGTATTCTGAGATAGAATCAACAGATACAGTATTGTTTGCAATATCCATAGACAATGTAGACTCTCAGGCAAAATTTGTAGATGAATATCAAGTTCCATATGTACATTTGAGTGATACTGAAAAAAATACCTGTAAGCAATATGCTGGTCTAAATATTGCAGGTCTTGCAAAACGCTCAACTTTTGTAATTAACCAAGAAGGATTAATTCGAAAAGTCTTCCGTGATATTGATGTCAAGTCACATGGACAGCAAATTCTGGAATTTCTCAAACAACTCTAACTATAAATAATTCAGGCAAGACGTCTCAACAATGCTTGATCTGGTTGCCAAGGAAATTTTTCTTACCAAAGGAATTGGGGTACATGATGATAAGCTCACAAGTTTTGAATATGCATTAAGAGATGCTGGAATTTCTGGGACCAACATAGTTCTAATATCTAGTATATTTCCACCAGATGCAAAACTTATTCCAAGAAAGGATGGTTTGAAAAAAATTAATGCGGGACAGATTCTTTTTACAATTTATTCAAGAAATCAAACAAATGAGCCACATAGGTTAATTTCTGCATCAGTTGGCCTAGCAATACCTAAAGACAGAAAAAAATACGGCTATCTTTCAGAATATGATGCATTTGGTCAAAACGAAAGAGAGTCAGGTGACTATGCAGAAGACATTGCAGCACAGATGCTTGCATCATCATTAGGCATTCCGTTTGATATTGACAAGAGTTGGGATGAAAAAAGACAACAATGGACAATCTCTGGTAAAATATACAAATCACAGAACATAACACAGAATGCAAAGGGTAAAGATGGAAAATGGACTACTGTTTTTGCTGCTGCTGTTTTACTTCTTTAGAATTACGTTTGTATCCTTTTAGATAAAATATAGCTGCACTAATTGCGGCAATAATTATTGCAGCCAGTATAATATACTGTTCTCCCTCTGTATTTTGAATTCTAGTATTGATATTTTCAGTTGAAAATGAGTCGTCACCACCTTGTATATCCCAGTCACTTATTTCCATTACAAGTTCATCTGCAGAAACAGTTTTTGATTCACCAAAAAGAAATCGTGCATCTATTGCATCATAAGATGTTGAAGTGAAAAACCAGCCTTTCTCAACCAGATCTTCAACAGAATCTAATTTTGTTATAATGTTGGTATTTACTGTATCAATTTTTGATGGTTTATCAGGAATAACAACCACTTGCACAACTGAATTTAGTGGAACAAAACGTTCCGCAAAATATTCTGAACGTTCCAACTGCTCAACTCCAAGAAACAAAAGTGGGTTTATTTTTGAAATATCAAATCCAGTTACTGAGTATTGATGTTCTAATACAAGTTCACCATCTTCATCTTCTATAAATCCTAATTCCCCTCTCTGTGTTTGCATAACTTTAAACAGCATCATTGGTGAGGCATCACCTTGCGAAATAACTCCAGTTGTTATTACAGTACTTGGATTTTTTGCCATTTCTTTTGCAACATCATAAAAACCACCAGCTTCTCTTAATTGCTGATTAATTAATTGCTCAGATAATTTTGTAAAAACAATATTACTATCCTCTCTTGGTAGAGTGAAAACTGCTGAAACAACTTGTGAAGTAGGCAATACACTTTCTTGCGGAGATTTGTTGCCTTCATTCATATGCAAAAAGATAGAATGGAATTTGGCATTCATACCAAATGCATTATTTACATCATTAGATAATTCATCAGAAATTCTTTTCCCATTTTCATGAATCGCATTAATCCCAAGATCACCCTTTAGCATATTCATGTCGTAACCTATCATGACGCACATTTCATCTAGTGGTACACCCATGACACATTCTTCCATGCTTGTAAATACTACATAACGAACTTCTTCATACGACATCATCTTCTCTATTAGTTCATCAGAAAATTGCATCTCATTGTTATTGATCGTTTCAAAACTCACTGCTGTCTGAATAGATTTAGAGATTTTTTGGTCATAGATTATCGATGCACTTTCTAACCATGTTGCTTTTCGTAGTTCTTGCCCAAAGGCAAGTGGTGTAAAAACAACTAAACTAATTACAATCACTAGCAAAAAAACTGATTTTAACACAGTGTTTAACTTTTGATTGAAATTATTAATTTTACTATTAACATTTAAATCAGAATCTAATTCAGAAAAACTGACATCGATTCAAACCGTTGGGGAACAAGCTGACAGTCAGATGGCTCTGGCTGTCAGCCCCATTAATTATCTATAATTTTGAAAGTGTATTCACTTGGTTTTTGATATAGTCAAATCCATCTTGCCAGAATTTTGCCTTACTAATGTCAAATCCGTACTCCTTTAACAATAATTCAGGTTTCTTTGAGCCACCAGCCGCAAGAATGTCAATATAGGTTGGAACAAAACTTTCACCCTCTTTTTTGTAAGTCTGGAAGAGTGATAATGAAAGAAGATTTCCAAATGAATATGAATAGCAGTAAAATGGACTATGGTAAAAATGAGGAATATAACTCCATTCTGATCCAAAGTCATTTGAAATATCAATTGAGTTACCAAATTGGGTTTTTAGATTTCTAAGATACGTCTCTGATAACTCATCAACTGTTGTCGAATTTGCAATTTGTTCATGCGCATCCATCTCAAATATGGTAAAAAATGACTGACGACATATTGTGGCATAAAAATCATCAATCTTTTCTGCCAGCATGGATTTTTTTTCG
>CAYVWD010000084.1:0-5060 GCA_964455405.1 uncultured Candidatus Nitrosopelagicus sp.
GTATTATTGTATTATTATAACTACTGTAAATATGCGCAATACCCCATTTTTCATCCACTTTTTTCTTTGAAGTTTCTTTAACACTTTCAAGTTCAGATTTTGCTTCAATTTGCTCCGCAGTTTCAGACTCTACAGTCTTCACCACTTCCTCTGTTTTTTCAGTTTCAACAGTTTCAGACATTGAAATCATGCAATTTTTTGGCTTTATAAAACAATGCCTATAATCATGTCAATTTATTGAAAATGTAACCATCCAGCATCTGTAATTTTATACTGTTTTCCATTATTCTCCAGAACCACATTACTACCTTTACTAACAATTCCGATTTCATACAAATCAATTTTTAATTTTTTAGCAATTTTTTTTACTTTTTCTAAATTTTTTGGAGGAAGCGTGCACACTAATTCAAATTCTTCTCCACCATTTAAGATAATATTTCTTAGATCAAGATTATTCATTTTTGCAAAATCTTCAACATCATTCTTTACTGGAAATTTTCTAATCACAAACCGTCTTTTACTACTAATTGATAATTCCTGAAGACATGCTGCTAGACCATCACTTGAATCAATTGACGAAGAAAGAAGATTTTTACATGCTAAACCAAACTTCAATCTTGGAACTGGATGAAAAAATTTAGTTTTTGCTAAATTCAAAAATTTTCTTACACATTTTTTCTTTTTTAATAGTATTTGTAAAGCTGAAGATGTATATCCAAATGGTCCAGTTGTGATAATTATATCACCATCCATTGCGCCATTTCTAGGCACAATCTTATCCACTTTTCCAAATATTACAACATGAATTACAACCTCTTGTCCCTCATTAGTATCTCCACCAATAAATTCAATCTCAAACTCATTACACGCTTTTCTGAAACCCGTTGCCATTTTTGTAATTTGTTTTTTGGAAAATTTCTTAGGAATTGTAACTGAAATCATGCAAAATTTTGGAGTTATTCCTTTTGCTGCAAAATCACTTACGCTTGCAACAACACTCTTTCTTGCAATATCACCAAAATCTGATTTTGCAGGAATATCCGTACTTTGAACTAGTGTGTCAATATTTGTGGCACAAAGTTCTTTACCAATTCGAAAGATTTCAACATCTTCAGAAATAAATTTTTTTTTACGAAATATTCTTATGATATCTTTTTCATTTAATTTCTTCATAGCTTTCATGTATCAAATCTGTTATTTCATTTTGTTTATTCTTTATAAAATCAATATCATTTGATTCAAATGAAAGTCGTACTATGTCTTCTGTGTTTGATTTTCGTATCAAAGCCCAACTATCATCATTTATTTTTATTTTAATACCATCAAGTGGATCAATCTCGTATTTGTCATGTAATTTTTCTTTTAACCTTTCAATAGTCTTATCATGTGATATGACTGGTATTGAAATTTTTGTTCTAATCTGGGAATATTTTTCAAAACTATCTATTGCATCTTGAAATTCTTTTTGATCAAGCATAGAAGTAACAAGTCCACTCGTTAGAATTCCATCCCTACACATAGTAAATTCTGGAAGGATGAATCCACCACTGCTTCCTTCCCCACCAGCGTCTGCATTGTTCAATAGAATTTGTTGCATTACATTAACCTCTCCTACCTTTGATCTCCACACTTGCCCTCCATGCGCAATAATGTATTTTTCAATTCCAATACTACTATCTATACTCAAAACAAATTTTTTGTATCCTAATTGTATTGCTTTCACAATTCCAAGACCTAATGTTATGTCGGAAGATCTCTTTTTTCCATCACTTACGATAACCATTCTATCAGAATCTAAATCAAACGCAAATCCAATTTTCTTGGTATTTTTAATTAAATCGGAAAGATCATCAGAAGTGGGATCTGGCCCTCTTGTAGAGTTTTCTAAATTATCATTAATTATTTTAACTGTGCATCCTATTTTCTTTAGTAATTCTGGAACTATATTTTTTGCAGCACCACCTCCTACATCTATTGTTATCTCAGGATTATTTTTGACATCTCCAATAATTTGAGCAGCTTCTAAAACATAATCTGACTTGATTAATACTTCCTTTCCAAATTTTTCTTTTTTGATAACTTGCTTTGTTTTTACCGTATCTAATTCATCTTCATTAATACCTCTTCCTTCTAAAATTAATTTCAGACCATTGGATTCAATTGGATTATGTGAGGACGTAACCATCACACCTGCACCATACTTCTTTGCTTCCCAAAAAACAACAGGGGTTGGAACCATTCCTAAATTATACACATCAATACCATTTTGCATCAGAGCCCCTGCTACGTTATCAAGTATCATATTTCCTGTTGTTCTTGTATCCCTTGCAATAACACATTTTCCTGATTTTATCAGTGTAGAAAAATTATTACAAAATTCAAATATGCTTCCAGCAGAAAGATCCTTTCCATAAACTCCTCTTATGCCAGAAATAGATATTTTCACAGTCACAAATCAGAAAGGCTTTTTATAAACTCTGAGAAGAAATCGTTCGTGCCTCGATAGCTCAGCCTGGTAGAGCGAACGCCTCGTAAGCGTTAGGCCATGGGATCGAATCCCATTCGAGGCTTTATTATTTTTAAAAATTGTAATATAGATTAGGAGTTCTCATCCGTGACTGCTTCTATATCTACTTGAAGTTCTTCTCCAAGTCCTTTCCACCACTCAATCTTTTCTTCCATACTCCCCGAAAATTTAGTTTCATAGTCCTTTATAGATCTGCCGATATAGTTTTGGTTGAGCTGTTGAGCTATTCTGATGAATTTTCCTCATCAAGTTTTTTTCGTTGACGCTTTCGGTATATGATAATTGCTAATGCACCTATTGCACATCCCCAAAAAACCGGCCAACGAAGTTCTGAATCACCCATACCAAGAAATGAATAAATCGTTCCTCCAATCAAGGCTAACCCAACTAATTCTAATAATTTTGTCATTATTACGTTGAATAAAACAGATAAATCATTTAACGATTTAGATTGATTATGGGAAAGTACCTCACAATCGTATTAGCCATGATGATTGTCACTATGGCAATTGCATTTCTTTCACCATTTGATGGTGGTATTCGTGAGGAGCCATTCTATCCTTTATTCTGGATTTCAGTAGGTGGTGCGATTGTTATAATAATATACAGTTCTTATAAAAATCGAAAAGCACAACAACAACTAAGACGCGAAAGACGTAAAAAATATAAAAAATAATTTTATAATTCTAGACCAAAGGTACCTGCGAGATCTGAGAATTTTTTGTAAGATTCAAGATACTGTTTTCCTTTTGGAGTTATGACAAAAACATGTTTTCCGTCATATTCAATTTTGTTCATCAATCCAGCACCTGTCAGATTTTTTACAAATTTTTCCAGTCTAGAGTGTGAAAGATTTGCCTTTGTCAGAAGTGATGTTGTTTTGATACCTGCTTGACCACATTGCTCAGTTTGATAGAGCATATCTGCTACTATTTGCATACTGGTTCTATAGGTCATGTTATTCTCAGATAAAATATATCATATAAGAGTATTTCTTCATTTTCCACGATCAGATAAATAGGTAATTTTTACTTTGTGTCATGTGTCTCAAAATCCTTCGATATCATGGTTTGATGAATTCTTGGGTATAGCATATCGATATTTTGATGTTAGAATGAATATAGTTCTAATGTTTCCTGAAAGAAAGCCTGCTTCTACATTATGGTTTGATACAATACATGCTTGGAATGATCATACAATAAAGATTAGATTCGTTGAGACAGGAGATGATTATTGGTTTGTAATGGGTGCAGACTCAAGAAAACCTGAAACTAACAAATATTTTTACAAAATTTTACCAAAATCAGAACATTATGAACGATTCAAGAAGGGACATCAAGGAAGTGCCTATCTAAGATTTGGAATTTATGCAGAGAAAGTCATGAGTGAGGTAAAAAATGCAGACGTCTGTAATTGTGGACATAGAAAAGATGATCATGATGAAGAAAATGCTGACTGTTTGTACGAGGTATGTGATTGTAAAGAATTTGCAAGTTTTCAACTAAATTATTTCAAAAAGAAAAAAGTTGTTACAGATATGCAATTCATCACTGAGGACGAAGTAAAAGATGATGCATTAGCATGGAACTGTCTGAATCGACATAAATATTCTAAACCTGAATAATTATCATTCATCAGTCAATCTGTTTGTTCTAATATGCTCACCAGGATAATGTTCATTGAGTTTTTGTGAGTAGCACTCTCCACAGATCTTTCCATCTATCTTCCACTCATCCATTGGTTTGTATTCTAGATCAATGTCATTATTACAAACAGAACATTTTTCAACCATTTTAAATTTAAAATAAAATTTGGTTATAAAACCATTTGCTGAAATGATGTTAAATACTACTATATCATACTGAGATCAGTAATAGTCTGGTCAATGTAACATCCTGCAAGATTTTACACTGACCGGAGTGTTACTGTACTTAATTACTAAATTCCAGAAATTATTTTTCTGGCATAATCTATTTCGTTTTGCTCTTGTCTAATTTTTCTATCTATTATTTTCAACATATCATTGCTATAAACTTGGTTTGAAAAGAAGTTATGAGCAGTATTGGATTCCTCTATTTTTGCTTCTACTGCTGAATCCTCAAGGAATTTTGTAACTACTTTGTCTGTTGTCACCAGAATTTTTTTGCATAATCCAAAATTCTGCATAATTGTCTCCAATTCCTTAACATCATTCTTAAAATCATCATTTTTTTCTAGAATATTTTTATGAATTATTCTTGCAGTGACTGCTACAAACAGACTTTGAGCGTATCTTTTGTTTTTATGCTGAGTATTTTTTCTGTCATATTCTAATTCATTCTTTGCATATTCACGAATCAAATGTGGGAACAGGAAAAATCTATAATCGCATTCTAACTCGTCATTAAATACGGTCTCATATTTTGCACCAGTTGGAAGGTATTTTCCAATTCCACCATAGACTTCATTTGGTTTTTGCTCAAAATATGATACAAACGATGCAATCGCAGAATCATCCTTGATTCTACATCTATCTTTTGTATTTGGAAGGTAT
>CAYVWD010000085.1:0-17641 GCA_964455405.1 uncultured Candidatus Nitrosopelagicus sp.
AATTAATAGAGTCAAAAGATAGTTGCTGGAGAAATAGAAGAAGAAATAGCTGGCACCTATGAGAAATAGATGTTGAAAATTTCTGTATTTTATTACTGTAATTATGGTTAAAACTAGTACAAAGAATATTACAAATTCATAAGAATTGAATAGCATTATCTATTAGCCTCAAATAGATACATATTATTTAATTTATAATGGAAAAAGGTATCTGATGTGAATAAACAATATGAATATGTGTTATCAGAAAAAATTCTTGTAATAATTGCATTAGTGATTATCCTCCTTTTAACGGAATTTGTTATTATTACAAGTGAGCTTCTAAAACCATGTAATTTTATTGGTAGAGAAGCGATGAATGATGTAGATTTTTTTACGCAGTGGATGGTGTGTTTTGAATACAGATCACTGGAATATGATAGTAAAATTCCGATCAAAGTATACACACCAAATCAAAATGGTGAATTTGTAAACATTAACTCATTTGGTTTTAGAGGTGACGAAATATCGTTGGAGAAGGATCCTTCATCTTATAGAGTAATGATAGTGGGCGGTTCAACCACATTTGGTATTCCTTCAACATCTGATTCAGCAACTATACCTGCGTATTTAGAAAAAATTTTTCACAATGATGGACTTGACTTTGTTGAGGTGATTAATGCTGGAGTTTCTGGACATAATTCATTGTCTGAGGCATTTTACATAAAAGAAAAACTGGTGAAATTTGAACCGGATCTAATTATAATGATTGATGGAGGAAATGACGTACACGATAGAATTTCACCAACAAAACTAGTGAAAAGCGATGATTTAGTAACTTATTATGAAAATAAGGAAAAACAGGATACAAGAGTTACCGGTATCAAGTCATTTGTTTATGACATGAATTACAAAACTGGTCAGTTATTAATTGAATATTTTAATTCACAGTTTAAAGAAAAAAAATCTTATTCTTCTGAATCGTATGGAACGTATACAGAAATAGTTAATTCAGTCACAATAAGAAATTGGATTGATGTTTGTGAGTATGGTAAAAACAATGGATTTTCTACAATCCCCATATTACAACCTATTCTAGGTATTAGTGAACGAAACATTACTCCAGATGAGGAAAAAATTGAAATCACAGATTATGGCTTTAACACAATAAAATATTTGAAAAATATTCCTTTGGATGACACAGTATTGAATAATTCATGTGAGATGATTATAGATGCAAGAAATGCCTTTTCTGAGATTGATGAGTCTATTTATCTAGATTCGATACACTCTAATGAATTTTCAAATCAGATTATGGCAGGAAAAATATATGAAAAACTTAAACCATTTGTAATAGCTAAATCAACACTCGAATCTTAACCACACCAGGAGATTTTTAGCCTTTTGAAGATAAAATTGTCTACAAAAAACCACAAAAAGGGGTCTATCTATAATATGATATGAGTCAGGATATGAAAAAGACGGCAGACGTTTTTCTAGGGTATAAAGAATTTCGCACTGAACACTACAATAAATGGGAAAAGTCTCAATCAAAAAGATACTTTGAATATAGAAAAAAATGGGATGAAACTGGCGAAAATTTAACCGTTGGAGATTTTCCCCTTCACTTAGATATTGCAATAACAAACGCTTGTAATTTAGCCTGTACTTTCTGTGCTAGAACTGTAAGGGTTGAAGAAGGAACATGGCGTAAAACCCAACACATGAGTTTAGAACTATTCAAGAAAATAATAGACGATGCAGCGGAATTAGGAACATACTCAATTAATCTTAATTTACTTAATGAGCCATTGATCCACCCTGATCTTCCAGAAATGATTAGATATGCAAAAGATAATGGAATCATAGATGTACACTTTCATACTCATGGTGGGCTGTTAACTCCTGAAAAGGCTGAAAGCTTACTTGAATCAGGTTTGGATAGGTTGTTAATTTCTCTTGATACTCCATATAAAGAAAAATATAACAAAATTAGAGTCTTTTCAGATTTTGATCTCGTAATGCATAATCTAAAACAATTTAAAAAAATACGGGATGACAAAGGATTTCTTAGTCCTGTCATAAGAGTAAGCTGCATTCAATTTCCAGAAACCACAGTAGAAGAAATTCATGATGCTAAAACTCTGTTTTTACAATTTGCAGATGCTGTAGGATTTCAACAATATGTAGATCCTAGAAAAGAAGTTGGAAAAAACATTGAATATCCATCTGGGTATAAATCCGAATTTGTTTGTCATCAACCTTTCACAAGACTTTCAATAATTGAAGATGGAAGGGTTTCTCCATGTTGTATAGATTATGATCAAGAATTAATTATTGGAGATGTAAATAAACAAAGCCTGAAATCGATTTGGAAATCAAAGCAACTAAATGATATTAGAGAGACTTCAAAAAAAGGCGAGTTTTATAAGATGCCGGCATGTGCAACTTGTGAAAAAGCAGTTAATGCAGATCAAGGAATTCACATGATAAATGAAAACAAGGAACCTACACATTAAGTAAAATTTTGAAACGTGTAGACACATTCGTTCATATATTTAAAAAAAACCAAGAAAAGTGGTAGACGTTGTTTAAAGGTAAAACTATCTTAATTACTGGTGGAACTGGCTCATTAGGTCAAGCCCTAACAAAAAGACTTCTGTCATTAGATGTAAAAACAGTTCGAATATTTAGTAGAAACGAAAGTAAGCAAGTTGAAATGGAATCCAGCATTAAAAGTAATAAGCTGCGATTTCTTTTAGGGGATGTCAAAGATTTACCTAGACTTAAACAAGCATTAGAAGATGTTGATTTTGTCTTTCATACTGCAGCATTAAAACATGTACCAAAAATTGAATACAATCCATTTGAAGCAATTAAAACAAATGTGATAGGCTCTCAAAATGTGATTGAAGCATGCGCTCATAATCATGTGAAAAAAGCTATCTGTATTAGTACAGATAAGGCTGTAGCACCATTAAACGCATATGGGGCTACAAAAAGACTGATGGAAAAATTATTTGTTTCGGCAAATAATTATCAATCCGATCAAACTAAATTCATTACTGCCCGTTATGGAAATGTTTTTGCGACAAGTGGTTCAGTGGTTCCAAAGTTTATTGAACAGATTAAATCAAAACGAAAAATTACAGTTACAGATTCTAAAATGACTAGATTTAACATAACAATGAATGATGCATTAGATTTTATTTTAAACGCAGTTAAAATCGGACAAGGCTCAGAAATTTTTGTCCCATTATTAAAGTCATATTCAATTACTACAATTAGTGAAGCATTATCTGATATTTTTGGAAAGACTAAGCAAAAAATTATTGGTATTAGACCAGGTGAAAAACTACATGAAGTACTGATTGATCAAGATGAAATGCAATACAGTTGGAAGTACAAGAATATGTATATGATATCAAATCCGTTCTATACAACGTTCTATGGACAAAAAATTGAAAGTGCCTATAAGGGAATTAAGAAGTTAAAAAGTTCAGCAGTTTACTCATCAGACAATGTAGAAAAAATTTCTAAGAAAGAGATTGTAAAGATGCTAAAAGAATCAGATCTAATCTAGTCTTCAAGAAGACGTACTAAAGAAAAAGCTTCAGCCACAGAAAAACCTGAAACTGTTCCCCACCTATTACCAATAGCCTGTAATGCTTTAGGTGATCTTGGGTGTGGATATTTTTGCAATTCAGATTCATATGCTTCAAGCGCTTTTATTTTATTTTTGATTTCACGTGAAATATCTACAAATGTATTTGGTGTAAAGATCGATGTAAAGTTCCATTCACTTGATGATGGAACTTCAAACGACATTACCTTTTTTACAATTGTATTTTTTTTAGGTCTTGTTGCAGTCAAAACTGCATTATAACATGAAACATGATCTACATTAACATCGAACGGTGTATGGGTGTAAACTATTGTAGGCTTGAATTTGTCTATAATTTTTTCTATTGATTTGGTTAGTTCTAAATTAGAAATTTTATCCATTTCATTATCAGGAAAATCTAGAAACTCAATATCCGTAACACCTAGAATCTTTGCAGCTTTCGTTGCATGCAGTTTTAATTTTTTAATTTGTTTGTTGATGGTTTCTTTTTTCCTTTGATCAATAGTATACTCAGAGGAATTTTTGAAGTTTATTGAACGACGAGCTGCAATTCCTGTAGCCATAATAACAATTTTTATTTTATGACCATTATTTGTTAATTTTTTTATAGTGCCACCCATGCCCAGAACTTCATCATCCGGATGTGCAACAACAACCAAAATTTTCATTCTATTTCACTCTCTACTATTAGTTTTTTATTATTAAATAGGACTTTCTTAAATTTTATTTTCTGTTTCCCAATCTGAACATACGCGTTAGGATAAGGATCACCTAACATTCGAATAAAATTATAAAGATACTTTTTTGAGTAATTTAGATCATTTAGTTTACTATCTTGCGGCTTTCGTCTTTGAAAAATAGTAGGCTTCCCAGATTGTTTTTTTCTTGTATATTTACCAGAAATAATTTTTAAGATAAGGGAATAATCGTTTTCATACATTCTTGAAAAAATATCCTCGATTGAACCATCTAAAGAGAGATCTTTTTGCAAAAGAATGTCTCCAGCATCAATGTGTTCATTCATAATAAATGCCGTTGTTTTTGTTTTAGTTATACCCCTAATAATCTGATTTTGAATTGGACTTCCACCACGAAATTTTGGTAATGGTGCTTCATGAAAACAAATACAGCTAAAGCCATTTACTATTTTGCTAGGAACTCTCCACGACCAATCTGGAAAGAAAATCATAGAGGGATTAATTTTTTTAATTGTGCTGAATTTCAAGTCATTTTTTGATTTTATTAATGTAAAATCATATTGCTTCTTCAAATTTTGATATAATTTTATTCCATAGTCACGATAAGCACAAATTACATACTTCATATCTAATTCATAATTTTTCCTATTTTTTAGACTTACTCAATTTTTGTCTATTGAGTAATCAATGATAAGATTTTTGTATGTACATAGAAAAATACTGTAATGATCGAAGGGAAATATGTTAATCTACGAGCCCTAGAGGAAAAAGATTTAGAACTTCTAAAAAAATGGCGTAATGATAAAAAGACTAGAGTCCATACTAGAGAATACCGACTTTTAAACATGATAAATCAATACGAGTGGTTCGAATCTATTCATAAACAAAATCCACCAAGTTCGATAATGTTTGGAATTCAAAATCAGAAAAGCAAACTTATTGGCGTTTGTGGTTTAACATATATTGATTGGAAAAACAGACACGCAGAAATTTCTAATATTATGATAATGGATAAATGGCAAAGATCTAATGAAGCAAAAAATACATTAGAATTAATTATTCAGTATGGTTTTGACGAATTAAATTTACACAGATTATGGGTTGAGATTTTTGATACTATTCCAGAGAACAAAAAATTATTTGAAAAGATGAAATTTGTAAAAGAGGGTACACTAAGGGATAAGCTATGGAGAAATTCAAAATGGCATAACTCATCTATTTATTCAAAAATTAATGAATCATCTAATAAAACTAAGAAAAAATTTTAAGATGCAAAAAAAGACACTGAAATTAAAAAAGGTTCAAAGGAAACACCTTGACCTCATAATTAAGTGGAGAAATAATATGGATATAATGAAGTATAACACTCAGTTTTTTTTACTAAATATGGAACATGAAAAAAAATGGTTTAACGAAGTAACACAAAAAAACTCTAAACAGAAAATCTTTGTTTTTGAATATGACAAAAAAGTTATCGGAGTCGGTGGATTAATACATCTTGACACTGAAAACAGAAGTGCAGACATAGCTATTATTTTAGGGGACACAAAAGTACATGGAAAAGGATTAGGTACCATAATATTGCAAATGTTAGTTAATTATGGATTTCATAAAATGAATTTACATAGAATTGGAGCAGACATTATTGAATATAATAGAATTTCATTGAAACTTTTTGAAAAATTAGATTTCAAAAAAGAAGCGGTGTTTAAGGATTATCTATGGAGATTTGGAAGATGGTGGAAGATGTATAAATATTCAATAATAAATTATTGATCAAACATCCTTTAATGATATTCCATCACCTAATCTTATCCGACGTTTTGATTTCTTATTAATTATCTTCTGTAGGAATCTAGGCTCCATACCTCTTTTTCTACTTCCTGGTCGAAGAATGTCGATATTACTGCCAAGAATTAATTTATCACCAATTTTGATGTGTTTTATAGCTTGAATCGATCTATGTGCAAATTGCCTAAGTTCTTTTTCATCATGATGAATTTGTTTCATAGAAGTGCCTATAGATCGTTGACTATTCCTTATCGCGGTGATCATTATTTTTAATTCGTTTGGTTCTAATGAGAAGTAGTGATCTGGTCCATCTAGTAATTTACTTAGTGTAAAATGTTTTTCAATAATAGTTGCTCCAAAACCAATGGCAGTTAATGGTGATACAAATGTTTCAACACTGTGATCAGATAATCCAATTGGGACTTTGTACTTGATTTTTAATTCAGGAATTACAGAGAGGTTTAACGATTCAAGACTTGCAGGATATTTCGATGTACACTGAAGTAAACATATTTGTCTGTTACCAAATTTTTTTATGGTATTAATTGCAAAATCTATTTCATCTAATGTAGAGGCACCTGTTGAAACAATAATTGGTTTTTTTGTCTTTGCTAAAGCCTTTAACATTGGAATGTGATTAATTTCATATGATGCGAGTTTGTGAATGTTTACAAATTTATCAATAGCATATACATCTCGAACAGAGAACGGTGTAGACATGAATTCAATATTAAATTTCTTACAGTAATCTCTTAGTTTTGGTAACATATCATATGACATGGAGAATTCTTCAAACAGTTCATTGATGTCTTTTTGTAATCCTTTTTTTGATAAATAATTACTCTTTCCCGCATTTTCAACATAAACACTAGAATCATAGGTTTGAAATTTAATTGCGTCAGCACCACAAGATGCGGCAACCTTAATTAATTTTTTTGCTCTTGCCAGATCTTGTTTTTCAGTACCATGTTTCCAATTTGAACCAGCCTCAGCAATTACAAATACATTAGAAGAGTTCTGTAATTTTTTAAAAACATTTTTCATATTTTCTACACATTATTGAGATTTATTTATTGTATCTATTATTTCATCAACATCAGATTTTTTAAGATTAGGATGAATTGGGATTGTGACAATTCGTTTACCAATTGATTCAGTATTAGGTAATGAAACACCACGTGCATACATTGTCATCTGATGAATAGGTTTGTAGTGGGTTCCTGTTTCAATACCTTTTTTGTACAACTTCTCTCGGAATTTCTGTCTATTTGATACCTGAATCCAGTACAAATGGTACGAACAATTCTCATCTAATGGCATTTTCGATTCAATGTTAATTCCCTTATGAAATTTTTTAGCGATTTTTTTTCTTTTAGAATTTGATTTATCTAATTTCTTTAGTTGTTCTAGTCCAATTGCTGCAGAAAATTCATTCATATAATAATTCCAACCCATTTCTTTTACATCATACTCCGTTCCTTTTCTATTATTGATTCCGCACCATCTACGTGCAAATAGTAGCTTCTTGAATTTTTCATGACTTCTACTATTAATTGAAATTAATCCTCCATTTGGCATTCCAAGATTTTTTACAGGATGAAAACTAAAGCATACGAATGTATTATGCGAACCAATTTTCTTTCCATTGTATTTTGAACCAACTGCATGAGCAGCATCTTCTATAACATGTAAATTATGAGATTTTGCAAGTTTATCTATTTCATATAGATTACATGGCATTCCTCCAAAGTGAACTGGTAGTATTGCCACTGTATTCTTTGAAATAGCTTGTTTTATTTTCTCTGGATCAACACAAAGCGTCTCTGGTTCAACATCCACAAAAACAGGCTTTCCACCATTTTCAACAATGGAGTGAGCGGTAGAAACAAAACTTAGAGATGGTAGAATTACTTCTTTGTTTTTAATATTGAGTAAAGAGAATGCTAAGTTCAATGCTGCAGTTCCACTGTTGACTGCAATACATGAGTTTGACTTTGTATATTTTTTAAACTCATTTTCAAATTTTGAGACCTGACCATTACCAGACCCAGAAGCCCAGAAGTGACTTTTAAGAACATTTAGAATTGCCTTCTTTTCAGATTGTCCAACAACTGGATCAAATAACTTAATTTTTTTCGTCATGTACTACCTTGGAATTTTCATTCTTTCTAAAAACTCTTAAGATTCAAACATAATTATAACACCAAAAATAATTTTTGTCCACAAATTAGTATATATTGATTAATTGACCAGTTGGTGTATGAGTGAATTAAAAGTCATTAAGCCATGGCCTGCATATACAGAAGTAAGATCAAAGGATGTTATATGGCCTGAAAAAAGGAGTAAAGAGTATTGGGATTATAGAAAAAAATGGACCGAGATTCCAAAATCAATGACCGTTACGGATTACCCAATTCATTTAGACATTGAAACAACAAGTTATTGTAATTTGGAGTGTCCAATGTGTCCCAGAACTATACAAATGAAAGAAGGGATCGATTACTTGCCAGGTAAAGACGTTGTTTTTCCAATGGATGTTTACAAAAAAATCATTGATGAATCTGCCGAAAATGGATTGTGTTCTCTAAAGCTACAGTATCTTGGTGAGCCACTTGGAGATCCACTTATAGTTGAGAGAATCAAATATGCTAAAGATAAGGGCATCATGGATGTCATGTTTAATACTAATGCTACTCTGCTTACAGAAGAAATGGCGCATAGACTATTAGAAGCCGGTTTGGATGATATTTTTTTCTCTGTTGACTCTATAATACCAGAGAAATTTAACAAAATCAGAATTGGTACACATTATGAGCACGTAGTGGAGAACATCAAGAATTTTATGAAAATTAAAAATGATGGAGGTTATGATCATGTTCAAACAAGAGTTGCAATGGTTGTATTTCCTGGGACACCAACCAATGAAATTGAACAGTATAAGGAATACTGGATTCCAATAGTGGGCACTGTAGGTTTTGATGGATGGATTAACGAAGCAACAGACAGACCAGACTACAGCGATTATAATCCAAATTTTGTATGTGCGCAACCATTCCAAAGGATGTTTATAATGTATGATGGAAGGGTTACTCCTTGTTGCCTCGATGCAAAAAGAGATTACGTTTTGGGCGATGTAAATAATTCATCAGTCAAAGAGATATGGCACGGTGAGAGATTAACAGAAATGAGGAATCTTCACATTAAAGGTAAATACAGAGATATTGACATATGTCGTAAATGTTCAATACCAATTAATGATAATGAAGGTAAAGCAACCCCTGAAATAGTTTAGTAATTTATTAAGAAAGAATTCTAGTTAGTACCTTTTTTTAACTATTTTTCTGAATTATATTGAAAATATTTTCTGAAGATTTTCTATTTCCAGCGAAATTGAATTTATTTTCAAGATTTTTCTTGTGATAATTAATCAAGTCAGAACGTTCATTGGTTGGAAAAATCGCAAGTATGTTTTTTTCCAGATCATGAAAATCTGTAACATGTATAGATTCAGATAGATGCTTCTCAGTTTTAAATAGAAAATCATGATCAGTATTCTGAAAATTCATCGTTATCCAAGGTTTTCCTAATAAACCAGCCTCGATACCAAGATTTGATTGATCTGTAATTACCAAGTCTGCAGAGGGCAGCAAAACATCAGATTTTGTTGTTAAATCAATATAATAATTCATATCTTTGCATTGATTTTGAATTTTATCTACAAAATATTGGTGAAAAGTATTATCGGTTGTAAGGTAAATTGGGTGAGGTTTTATAATTAATTCAAAATTTTTCTTATTGCAAAACTTGATAAATTCTGGAATCCAAATTTCATCATTTGGATACCATCTACCACTTCCTAAAACAATTAAAGGTTTTTTTGGATTAAGATTAAATAATTTATTTATCTTTTCTTTACACTCTTTAACATCAATATCTAATAAATAATCATACATTACATTACCAGTAATCTCAATTTTGTCTGGGGGGTAACCTAATTCTATGAGTGTATCACGTCCATGCATACCATAAACTAGAATAAAGTCAGTCACAAAATTCAATTTCATTATGGCATGAGGTAGGATGTATAACGAACAAATTGAATATGATGGGATATTTTGTGATTTTGCTGCTAATGCGATAGAGTTTCCCATGGTGTTACCATCAAATGCTATGATCGTAGATTTGGGCTCAAAATCTGTAAAAATATAAGAACTAATTTCTTGCATAGCCAAAAATCGGAATAATTTATACAGTTTTTGATTAATATTTCTATTTAGATGAATAATTTCTAAATTCTGATTCTTTGATATTTCTAATATTTTATTAAATGATTTTTTTCCTTCATCACTATTCTCAATAATCGAAGATAATATCAAAGCATCTCTTGAGAAATCAGTTGTAAAAAGATTCTCTTGCTTAAGTTCTTTTACAAGTTCATGATCAAATGAAATCAAGCAGTATGGGCTTGATTTTTTTTTGAATTCATCAATTATTGAGAAAATAGGTTTAAGAACATATTTTGTTGATGGAGTTAGGAATATCGCACATAGGTTTTTTTGGTTTTTTATATAATCTAATTTTTTATAAATTGATTTGAGTACTTTTCCTTTTGACTGTTTTTTTAATGTTAGAAACACTCTGGTTTTTAGAGGTTTTATCATCTTAAAACTAGAAATTTTTTCAATATTTTGATTTTCAATCATCAAAATACCATCATCGTCAATTTCATAGTTAAGTTTTTTAGCTAATTTATTGATCAAAAAAAGAACCTGAGATTGATTTTTAAATAAAAAAATAATATTTTCATTTTTTTCTAAAAGGAAATTAATCTTTTCATATAAAACAAAATCATCTCTAAGTAATGGTTCTAATATATTAAAAATTGGTATATCCCGATATGTAATTTTAGATAAATGATTTTTATAACTTTGAATTAATTTGAATGCTGATTCATAGATCTGAAATGTTTTTGGATGAATGCTAGGAAATAATTCTGATAAGTCATCACAATCAAAACTTGCTGCAGATAAAGCTTTTTTGATATTTAGATCATCAGTTATAATTTTTCCATCATGCAGATGAGAAAGTTGTGAAATTACTTTTCTAGAAATGTTTTGATCATTTATATGAAAAATTTTACAATACATTTGAAATCTAATTAAAATTCTCACGTAATTTACTCATAGATGATTTTTCTGAATCCCAGATTCGTTTTACTCCATCACCCATTATACTATCGATATCACGTACATCTTTGACTAATCGATAAAGACCTGGTGGTTCAAGCGATGCAGCCTGATCTGATCCATACATAGAACGATCTAGAGTGATATGTCTCTCAATCGATGTGGCCCCTAATGCAATAGCTAACACGCATATTAGATAGGAACCAGTTTCATGTCCACTATAACCAACATTACACTTGAACTTCTTTCTTAGCATAGGAATCGCCATCAGATTTGCTTCTTGTGGATTCATTGGATATGCACTATTAGTGTGCATTAATTCAAATGGGCAATCGTGTTTTTGGAAAATTTTTACTGCATCAGATATCTGGCTCATGGTACTCATGCCTGTAGATATGAAAGTGTATTTTTTTTCTTCAGCAACCGTCTCTAGTAATTTCTGATGAACAAGCATTGCAGATGCAACTTTGTTATATTTTAGATTGAATTTCCTCATTTCAAGTTGGCTTGTAACATCCCAGCAACTAACAAACCATGGGATTTTCTTCTTTTTACAATAAGAATCAATTATTCTATAATCTTTTAAAGAAAATTCCAGACCTAATTTTTGCTCTCTAGTGGTGGTTCCCCATGGACTTTCTCTGGGAGAATCCAAAACTTTTTTTGAATAAACTTTGTCAATAGTTCGCTTTTGAAATTTTACTGCATCGCAACCGTTATCAGCAGATATATCAATTAGTTTTTTTGCAATTTCTAAACTTCCATTATGATTTATTCCAATTTCTGCAGTAATAAATGTCAATTATACAATCACTCTGTTATTTTATTATAAATTTTAATAATGATATATTACTTACCAACTTGTCCATCCACCATCAACGATAAAATTTGCACCTGTTACATAAGACGATTTATCACTACAAAGATATTCAATTAGATCATTTAATTCATTTTTTTTCATCATTCTCCGCATCGGCGTTAGTTTAGAGTATTTTTCTTTAAATAACTCATCCTGATCATGTTCAATTCCTCCAGGAGATATACAATTTACCCTAATTTCTGGTGCCAAATGTGTTGCCAAATATTTTGTCAGGTTGATTACTCCTGCCTTTGATATTGAATATCCAATATCTTTATGCGCACCATCATAAAGATCAGGTCTTGCTGAAACAATTCCGGTTGTGGCTGCAAAGTTGACCACTGAGCCATTGGGATTATTACGTGCAAATTCTCTACATACGGAAAATAGTGAAACAAGATTTACCTTTAAATAATCTGCAACGGTTTCTAGATTCTGATCAAATAGCGTTCCACGCTTTTGGCCTTCTTTTACGTGATCATTTAGAGCAAAGCAATTGACAATACTATCTGCTTTATTCTTACTAAACCAATCTTTTACAAATGATTCATCAGTCAGATCATGCCCTAATAACAAATCAAGTTTTATTACCTCATGATCCTTTTCTAGAAAACCAGATAATTGTGTTCCAATCAGCCCTTCAGAACCAGTAATGATAACTTTCATTTTTCTTATTCTTTGGTTTGAATGGTAATTATTAGAAGATATGTGTAGACTAATTTCACTTTAAAACAAATATTTAGACACGTGTTGTTTTACAAATTTAAGATATTTTGAACATGTTTCCTCTGGCGAAATTTGATTATTTACCAAGTCTTCTCTAGCACCTTGAATAATTAAAGAATTAGAAAAATTAATCTTTGATAAAAGAGAAAAAAATAATCCAAAATCAACATCGCCAGAACCTAAAGGAACTGTGGTTGAATTGTATAATCTATCCTTAACGTGAATATTTTTTATCCATTTAGACATGGTTGTTAATTCAACAGCAGGATCATATCCTAATGATACACTATTTCCAATATCATAGTTTGCCATAATATTTGGATGATTGAATTCTTCTAATAAATTGCAGAAGGATTCTGGTTGTAAGTCAGTTTCTAATGTTAGATATACTTGGTTATCCTCCGCAAATGGTATCACACAGTTCAAATTAGAAACAAATTCTTTTCTGAATATATCATTTCGTATAGAGGATGAATCCACAAGTGGTATTTCTAAAATTTCTATTTCTAACTTATTACAGTTTTTAATTAACTGTTTTAATATATTCAAACTAGATGATAATTCAAAAGCAGGAACATTAAACAATTTTTTTTCCATAAAATAATCTGCACAGACTGAATCAATTTTTATATTGTTTTCTAATGAAAGTTTTTTTAACTCACTTAAATCTTCTAATATAATTGGATTATTTTTGGCTGTATCATATATCCATTCAATTGAATCAAATCCAAGTTTGTTTGCCTTCTCGAATTCACTTCTCCAATGGAGAGAAGGAAATTGTTGTATCCTATTATTAATTGGAGGAGATAATCGTCCAGACATTATTCCAACTTTATTATTCATTAAGTGATACTAGAAAATATTAATCTCATAATAATTCTTTTCAAAATTGAAATAAAGTTTTGAAATATGTAGACATATTTGTTCATATAATAAAAAAAATAAAATATGTTGGTCTACAAAAAATGATCACTTCGATAGGTAAACTATATGTCAGGAATTAGGGTAACGTATTCTGGGTTAATTTCATTAATTATTACCTTTTCAACCGTTGTTACTGGAGGTATATTCACCTTAATTGTAACTAGACAGCTTTCACCAGAAGAGTTTGGTACATGGGGACTTGTTGGAGCATTAACAACTTATGTAATTATAATTGAACCAATAATCTCAACATGGGCACTTAGGGAGACCGCTAGAGGGGAAAAATCCGGCAAGACCGCATTAATAACAAGTAGTATATTCTCTACTGTAGGAATTCTGGCATACATTGTGATCGCATATTTTGTTGGTGCCGCAGCAAACGCAGATGTAAATGTAATACTTTTTGCAGCAATCTTAGTTCCATTTCTTTTTCTGAGTAAGACCCTTTCAGCTATCAATATTGGTTGGAAGCCACAAGGTGCTAGTTATGGATTAATTGGTTTTGAGATTTCAAAAATACCAGCAGGTCTAATTTTTGTTTACTTTTTAGATCTGGGTCTTGAGGGTGCAATTATTGCAACTGTTGCTGCATATACAGTTAGCATATCAATTCTAATTTTCCAAGTGAGAGAAAAATTCACAGTTCCTCTAAAAAAAGAATTCATAATTAAATGGTTGAAACTTTCTTGGTTAGCATTATACACTGGAAGAATATATTCAATGATACAGCATTTTGACATAGCTCTGTTCGCTGTTATAGTTGGTAACGTATCTAGTTTAGCTTACTGGAGTGCTGCATTTGCAATAAGTAGCATTGTTGCTCATTCTAGTGCAGTATCTGAAGGACTGTATGGAAAGCTTCTTGGCAGTAATCAAAGAGAATATTTTCAAGCAAACTTTAGATTACTCCTATATTTTCTGATTCCTTTATTTGCATTTGCAGTCACTTTTGCAAGACCAGGACTGTTTACGTTAAATCCATTATACGAAACTGCGTTTGTAGTAGTAATTTTTCTTTCTGTCCATATGGTGGTTCAGACATTTAATAACATGTTTGATGCAGCGCTGAGAGGTATTGAAAAGGTGGATATTGGAGATAATTCGAAATTCAAAGATTATGTTAAAAGTAATCTATTCTTCTTACCAACACTAACAATAATTCAACGAGCAACATATATCGGAACTCTAGGCATAGTTCTTTTCTTAACTTTAGATCAATCAGATTTAGATCTAGTAATTAACTGGTCAATTGTAGCTGCATTATCTCCAATCCCTTTCATGTTTTATAGATTAATAATGATTAGAAAGAATTTTGAATTATCTGTAAACTATCTTGCTGTTTTCAAATATGTAATAACTGCTATTGGCGTATTTAGTCTTACATATATTCTCATGAATGAATATTTAGTTTATGAGGAACAGTTAATACTATTTTTGCCTCAACTGCTTTTGTATGTTGCTTTTAGTGTTGGCGGATATTTGGGAATAACGTTTCTAATTGATGGACGGGTAAGGGAACTTGCAAAAGGAGTAATTAATGAATTGAAATCATTACAAAGATAACTTTGAAATATAATACTGTTTTTTAAAAAAACTATGACTCGAGAAATAAACACTTCAAAAATTAAAATGCTACTAACAGATGTTGATGGTGTGTTAACAGACGGAGGAATGTATTATTCAAACAAAGGCGACATTATGAAAAAGTTCCATGCTAGAGATGGAATGGGAGTAACACTACTTCGTAAAAAAGGAATAGATACCATAATTGTCACAAAAGAAAAAACCGATATTGTTAAACACTGGTCCAAAAAAATGAAAATTAGAGAGCTTTTTGATGGCATAAAGGACAAAGAGGTTATTTTAGATAAAGTTTGTAAAAAATACAAACTAATTCCTAGCCAGGTTGCCTATATTGGAGACGATGTAAATGATATTGGTTTATTAAAGAAAGTAGGATTTTCTGCTTCTCCAAAAGATGGAATGCCAATGGTAAAAAAAATCTGTAATTACAGGTGTCAGACGGATGGTGGAAAAGGTGCATTTCGTGAATTAGCTGAGCTAATTTTGAAGAATAGATGATAAATTATGAGAAATGATAATTACTAAGGATTTCAGGATTAGATAAATGACGGAAAATAATGAAATTTCTAAATTATTTGATCAATCAATATCAATCATTTCTGAGTGCAAAAATCTGTCAGAGGTAATCACCAAAGTTAGTGTCAGAATTGTTGAAGCTATAAAAAATAAAAATAAAATAATTTTATTTGGTAATGGAGGTAGTGCTGCTGATGCACAACACATGGCCGCTGAACTTATTGGAAGATTCTTACTAACTAGACAAAGTATTCCTGCCATATCTCTCACAACAGATACTTCAGTATTAACTGCGTTAGGAAATGATTTTGGGTTTGAAAATATTTTTTCTAGGCAATGTGAATCTATTGTTTCTAAAGGTGATATTATAATAGCAATTTCTACGAGTGGAAATTCTTCTAATGTGATAAATGGTGTAAAAACTGCAAAAGAGAAAGGTGGTATAATAATTGGGTTTACTGGAATGAGTGGTGGAAAATTGAGTGACTTAACAGATGAAATTATAAAAGCACCTACATCTAATACACCAGAAATACAAGAATGTCATAGAATAATTATTCACATACTATGTAATCTTGTAGAAAAATCTCTTGCTGACGATATAACCTAAGACAATACCGGTTTTAATGAAAACAAATTTCAAAATTGTACTAAGTATCTGTACTGCATTTATAATTGGATTTGGAGCATTATACCTTGCAATTACAATAGATGTCTTAAACAGTGCAGAAAGATTAGACTACAAAAAAGAATTTTTTACAAGTCAAACAAAATTAAATGAAGAAAAAATTCTGCTTCTTGGGTCCAGTCATTTAGGACATATAGATATGACATATGTAATTAATACAGTTTCAACTAAAAATTCAAATTATATAATTTATAATTTAGCGGATACAGGAGATACTCCAAAATTCAGATACGATAATCTACAAAGAATCATTGAACTTGAACCAAGAATCATATTTTATGGAGTTTCATATAGAGACTTTCATCAGCCATTAGAACCAACAAATTCTGAATCTGAAAGTTTTGATATTAAAAAACAAATAGAGAAAAAAATTCCCCATGAGATTTCATCAATTAATCCTCAACTATTAACAAGAGAAACAATAAGAACTATTCTAGATTACACAGGAATACAAGAAAAACCTACATACGAAATTTATCAACCAAACACACCATTTTTTCCATTAGGAGACCTCCAAACCAAGATTCTCAATAAGAATGAGTTAGAAAGACAGATGTTAGTTATATTACCATCACCATCTGAGATTCAGATTCATCATGAAGATAACGCACAATTTGAAAAATTTAAGGAGATTATACAAAAACTTCAAGATGAAGAAATTACAGTTATAGTATTCATCACTCCACTACATAGGTTATATCTGGATCAAATTTCAGAACCATCTCAAGAATCATTTGCGCATATTTTGAATAATGTTTCAGAACAATATGGCATTAGAATTTATGACTTCGAAGAAAGGTACGCTGATTTGGACATCTGGAATAGCGT
This sequence comes from uncultured Candidatus Nitrosopelagicus sp., assembly GCA_964455405.1. Taxonomy (GTDB): domain Archaea; phylum Thermoproteota; class Nitrososphaeria; order Nitrososphaerales; family Nitrosopumilaceae; genus Nitrosopelagicus. The sequence continues at coordinate 17,405 of CAYVWD010000085.1, forward strand.
GGATCACACCGCGTATAATGATAGAGCAATGATATTTAGTGATGAAATTGCAGAAATGATTTTACAGGAGATAAAGCCCTAATGCTGTTTAACTCCTATGAATTTGTAATATTCTTTGTACTAGTTTTAACCATAATTACAGTAATAAAATACAGAAATTTTCAACATCTATTTCTCATAGGTGCCAGCTATTTCTTCTTCTATTTCTCCAGCAACTATCTTTTGACTCTATTAATT
>CAYVWD010000086.1:0-16172 GCA_964455405.1 uncultured Candidatus Nitrosopelagicus sp.
CCCCTCAAATAGATCCAAATTTCCATTTGATAATAGAGGTTGCACCTGTTCCTTAATATATTGGAATGCTGGTTTATCTGCCATTCGATTAAACATTTCCCAGTCGGACTTAGCGACCATGTAGGTTGCATTGGGAAATGTCTGCTTCCAGCCACCACTTTCGTGAGTCATATTGGTTCCTACATGATCCAAATGCAAATGGGTCAGGAAAACAATATCGATATCATCCGGACTAATTTTCAAGTTCTTTAATTCTGGCAGCAATGTTTGTTGGACAGGTTGTTCTATGTGATGGTCCAATTTTCCTAGCCCGGTATCTACTAGAATAGTTTTGCCGGCTCCAGTAATTACAAAGGAACCAATATTCATTTCAAACTCTAGAGAAGAATAGGATGGATATTGACTCCATGCCTCCACAGTTAATTCAGGGAAAAACACATCTCGTTGGAAAACCATATATCCATCTGACACTGAATAGATATCAAAATTTCCTACCTTAACTAAATTCATGGGCATGTTTTACCTATCCTTCCTAGAATTCCAGGATTACATTTAATCCAAGTTGGTGAATGGAGATTTGACAAAGTGTTTGTGATTTGAATTTGGTTTGTGCCATCCGGGTTCATGGTGTAAATATTTTTTGAGCCGGAGCGATCTGAAATAAATGCTATTAAGTCACCGTCCGGAGACCAAGAGGGTTCTTCATCATTGTGCTGATTATTTGTCAACCGTTTGAGGCCATTTCCATCCTTTCCTATGACAAATATTTCAGAATTATCATGCCGTAATGAAGTGAATATGATCCAATCGCCGTTGTGGGACCAATCGGGCTGATGATCTAGGGCTCTGGCAGAAGTTAATCGTGAGGGATTGGTTCCATCTATATTAGAAATGAAAATATCAATATTGTGATCTCTGTAAGTGTTGTAAATCACGCCCCTTTCGGTGATATTCCATTCTTTGATGTTTTCTATAGCTTGCCTGTCGCTTAAAGGTCTTTCATTAGTGTATATATCAGAGTTGCTAATTCGACTGGTCGTGAAGGCTAATATATTACCGTTTGGGGAAACAGAGGGTTCGAAATCCATGGACCTGAAATTTGTAATGTTTTTGTTCTGACCTGAGGAATAAATATCCATATAACTAGTTTCGGAGAAGGCGTTCTCTTCGATTCTGATAGATGAAAATAAGTATTCAGATTTATTTATTGGAGTCGGATTAAAAATAAATGTTCCGAATTCTGGGGATTCATCCCATTCAATTTTCGAGCCAGTGCCCCACTTTCCTGCAAGGCGACCCGAGGAGTTGTCAGATATAAAACTGAGATATTGTCCATCTGCCGAGGCATCAGGGCTTATTCCATGCATATCCGGCAATAGCGGTTTAGGATTTGGATTGTGTGTTTCGGTAATGTAGAGGTGTTTTCCGTCATCATAGACAAGGTATAAATTTTCATTGGAACAACTAGTTAACAAAAGGATAAAAATTCCTATAAATGCAATAGCGACAGACTGACCAAGTCGAATATGAATTAATGAAAAAGAAGACTTATCCACCGTGATAACGAGGTACGATGTGCTTCCCAAGCAAGTTCATTTGCTCAAATGACATTTCCGGTGGACAGGCTGACCTTAAGGTAAATTTGGTTGCACCGGCTTTAATGTAATCGTCTAAAAGGTTTATGAGGATATCCGGAGGCCCAAAGGCAGCCACATCCTTTATGTCAACATCGTCTCTACGGATCATGTTGTAATCCTTAGCTAAATGTTCACCTTCTTGACGAGTGTCAGCGAAACAGAAACTTATCAACGCGCCATAGTGATCATCTTCGATATGGTTTCCAAATGTAACCGCGCGTTCTTTAATTTTTGGGATACTTACAGATACTTCTTCGGGAGTAGCAAATGAAACTAGCCAACCATCACCTATTTTTGCAGTTCTGTTGATCGCAGGATCACTTCTTCCCCCAAACCAAATTGGTGGTAAATCTTTTTGAACAGGCTTCGGTTCAATAGAAATGTTGTTGAGAGTAAAGTGGTTTCCTTTGTATGTGACATTGTTACCTGACCATAGGAGGCGCATTATTTCGACGATTTCTTCTGTCCTTCCTACACGTGATTTTTTATCTGAGCCACATGCTTCGTAATCATTTTCTGTTTCGGGGCCTAAGCCCACAGCGGGCAATGATCTTCCATTAGAGATAAAGTCCAGCGTAGCGATCTCCTTTGCTAAAACCGTGGGATTCCTTAATGGCAATGCAATTACGCTGGTACCGAACTTTAATTTTTCTGTGATTCCCGCAACATAGGACATTGCTACGATGGGCTCTAAGGTGAATGTTTCTGATACTATCCGATCGGTGAACCAGAGAGAATCTATATCTAATCTCTCCATTTCAGTGACATAATTGCATAGTTGATAAGGGTCTTCGGTTGGGAACGGCCAACCTGACATTGCCATTCCGATTCTAACCTTGTCATAATTTACATTCATGTATTTGTATTCCTTACTAAACTTCTAAAATGTCGCAAAGTTCGTGAAAGTTTCGTGTTGTTATGTCTGGAACGTAATCGGATTCGTCATACGGTAAATCGTATCGATTGACATATGCCCCCCTGAATCCGCTGTGTCTTGCTCCTAGAATGTCGAATGAATGTGCGGCCACCATCATAATCTGCTGAGGCTCCAGGGATAATTTTTCAGCAGCAAATCTGTAAACAGAAGGATGAGGCTTAAACTGACTCACAGTTTCAGCAGAGAGAATTTGATAAAAATCTATGCCAATTCTGTTCTTCGCGAGGTGCTCGAGAAAGTGTTGCTCACCATTGGAAAGCATAACCAGGTGGTATTTTTCAGACAGTCTATTTAGCCCATCTATAGCGTCTTTGAAAGGGGTTAATGTTTGATAGGATTCCATAAATTCATCTATTTGATCATATTCAAATTCAATTTTCAGGGCTCGTAATGTGTACATTAAAGCTTTTCGTTTGACAGCTAAATAACCACTATGGCCAAGCATTAACATATTGTCTTGATATTGCTCTATTCTTTGACGCAACCTCCACTGTGCCCATACTTTTTCACCAGTTATTGAGGCAGGAGCCGTGCAATTTGATAGCAAAAGGTCCAATGGTGGAATTAAGCTTCCTGCTAAATCAAGAACCGTACCAAAAATATCGAATGTGAGTGTTGTAACTGAATCCAAATCAGTCGAAACCATTAAGTTAGTCTCCTGTGTCGATGTTGATTTGTGGACATCTGTATTCTAAAGCAACGGTTTAAATAGGGCATATTATCAACATCAATCAGAAAAGCTACGAATTAATCTTCGTTGTAGTACCACAACCTATATGCATACCAGATTGATGCGGCTCCTGTTGATATGAGAGTTCCCATATAAACGAACGGCGCCACATCAGGGGAGGTTATAGAACTAGCTACCAGCCGAACGTTTCTAACCCCTTCAGGGTCCGCCAGCATTGAGCCTAAATAGCCACCAAGAATCCCACCTAAGGCGGATATCAAGAAAGCAATTAAATTAATTGTCATTTTTGCTTCGGGTTTGATAAAGCATATGAAAGCAGCAAGACCGCAACCGAACCCAACGGATAGCGAAAGCACCCACATAGGAGGGATCATTGAAGAGGGTATTACCCAGAAGGTTCCAATCATAAACATAGTTCCGAACATAAAACCAAACATAATGGCCAGACCTGATCTTATAAAAAGAGCAAATATACGCTCCATGATTTGATTCCTTTGGTTATATAAATGGTATAAATTTCGAATCTTTTGTTGAGCGGTATAAATGACCGACTCTTGTTTTCCGTTTATGTTGGGGATTTACTCCCTTAGAAACACAACGTATGACATGAAAGACTTGCGATTTATTTTGAAGCGAATTTTAGCATGCCTAAAAGGAACGGCCCAAATCATGTTTTAAACCTATGAACTTGGGATGATTTTAGGAAGGGCGGTAAAACATTATTACGGGGTATGATCAATTTCTCAGAATGTATTGAAAAATGGGGGGAACAAAATGGTTGACTTTGAAGAATGCGGTATGGTGTAATTCCACACGCCTTTTTCTAATTCGAAAAAGGTTAGGTTGGCTATTGATGGTCAAAAGACCAAATAGAAGGAGGATCACTTATGTGGCCTAAAATGTTAAACAGGAGGATTGCACTGGGTATAGCCGCTGCCGCTTTAATCGGCGCGGGTATCGCATGTAGTTCTTCAGATGAGGAAGCTGCTCCTGCAGCCGCTCCTGCTGCTGCTCCTGCAGCCGCTGCTGCCGCTGCTCCTGCAGCCGCTCCTGCCGCTGCTTCTGCAGCTGCTGCTAAACCTGCTGCTGCGTCTGCAGCTGCTCCTGCTGCTCATACCCACAGTGACGATGCCCCAGAGGGTCATCTGAAAGCTGCGGTAACAAGCGTCAGGTCCCCGAACGGACTTCCAAGATTCTGTACAGCAGGATGTGCTGAAGTCATTTATATGTCGGGTATTACAGACGTGCTATTCAGGGCCGTTGCTGAAGATGGTGTTGCTACAACAGAACCAGCAGTGGCATTGTCCTATGACTTGGATCCTAGCTTGAAATTTGGTACTTTCAATCTAAGAGAAGGCATCCAGTTCCACCAGGGATACGGGGAGATGACTGCTAAAGACGTAGCTTTCTCCTATAACGATGCAAACTCAGTTACTAATCCAGAGTCTATTCATGGACAGGCTGGTGACTTTGCCCCGCTTATTGCAAGCATGGAGGCAATTGACGATTACACTCTTAAACTGAACTACAGGAACTTCGACTCAAGAGGGATTCTGCACAGGTTTAGTTCGTTCTGGCAGACTGCTGGCATAGTCAGCACGGCTGTTTTTGACGAATTGGGTGTAGAGGGAATGCAAGATGTCTACATCGGTGTAGGTCCGTTTGAGAATGACGAATGGTCACAGAACGGAAAAATCGAAGGACATGCATTTGCTGATTACTACGACCATGTCGGTCCCGCAAAAATAACTATCTTAGAAGTACCAGAAGGTGCCTCTAGGAGAGCTATGTTAGAGACTGGTGAGGTTGCAATTGCTGAAGTAGCTACCAAAGACTATGCAGGACTTTCTGACAAAGGATTTGTTGCACAGAAGGGTGGTCTCTTCAACACAATCAGAGATATTTCGATGGTAGGAAACTACTGGGAAGAGAATAACGCTCTAACTGGTGAGCCTATGACCCGTGATCGCGACACTTCGCTACCGTGGGTTGGAAATCCGTTTGAAAATGGGGATTACGACGAAACTACCCCTTCAATGGTAAGCTCACAGAAAGTTCGAGAAGCATTCGCATACGCCATTGACCGAGAAGCTTTAGTAGAGAACCTACTTGGCGGACTTGGGTTTGTGAACCACCAACCTTACTTGGCTAAGTCAAATGCCAACTACAGGGAAGAGTGGGGTTTTGGCACAGACTACGACAAAGCAAAAGGCCTTTTGGCTGATGCTGGTCAAGGCAGTGGATTCGAAATGGATCTGTGGGTAGGTACAAGTGAACTTGGCTCAGAAATTGGTGAATCTGTCGGCGCTGCTTGGCAGGAGAAGCTTGGAGTTAAGGTCAACTTGATCAAAACCGCATATTCCACATACAGACCTGGTCTGGTTTCCCGTACAAATAAGACACCTGGTGTCAACATTTGTGGTGACGAGAACAAGTCCAACTTCCCATACGATTGGGCACACGGTTTCGTAGTTAGCTCCTTCTCTGCCGGTGGATACGGCGTTGGACAGGAGATACCTTACGCTGCCAAGAGTTACTCAAAGATGTCTGGTGAACCTGATAAGGCAGTTCGAGAAGAGCTGGCTGCAGAGTTCTATGCCAATAACAAAAAGTGGGTAAACTGCATTGGTATTATGGAAGAGCCGCTATGGCCATATTACGATCCAAATCAAGTTGAGTCTTGGGACATGAGACCAGTTGCTGAGGGTACCCTTGGTGCAGGTTTCAACCATGCCAACCTGATCAAAATGAAGTAAATTCATTTGACTATATAGGTCTGGAGCCCTTACTCAGTGAGGGCCTCAGGCCTTGGTTACTTTAAACAGAAAGGCCAACCTAGCCACGGTTTAACGGATCAGAAAAAAGGTTGAGTAAATAGAGGGATGAAGGGAGAGCTCTGAATAAGATTCTCCCTTGTCATCTAGGGGGGCTAAAGAAGACCCCCAACATTAGTTACTACTGCTCGTAATATGAAGAGTTCTATTAGGCACAGGCAGCTGTGTTAGTGGTAGTATGTGTAACAATTGAAATGTTTTATAAATAGAAGGGTGCTCAACAGATAATGATTACATTTTTGGCGCGTCGCATAATTTTTGCTTGTTTTGCCTTAATCGGAGCAACCTTCATTACTTTTGGATTATCACGAGCAGCGGGAGACCCCCGCTATTTATATGCCCAGGAAGGTGGATACGGTATAACTCCGGAAAGATGGGAAGCTCTGGGTATAGAGTTAGGACTGGATAAGCCTATTGTTTGGCAATATACGGTTTGGTTGGGAAATATACTTAAAGGGAACTGGCAAGATAGTTTGCTAGACCGAAAAGATGTTTTTGGGAAAATAAAAGATAGGCTACCCCCTACACTTAAGTTTGCTTTGACGTCATATTTGTTCGCTGGAATTATAGGGATTCCGTTAGGGGTGCTGTCGGCTGTTAGCCGAGGAAGCTTATGGGATTATGTGGGGAGGGGATTTGCACTCTTTGGCCAAGCCTTGCCTGTTTTTTGGGTCGGAATAATGCTTGTGCTTGTATTTTCAGTAAAACTTCGTTGGCTTCCTACGGGTACATTGGGGAACGGGTTTTTTGAGTGGAAATATTACGTGCTGCCGACTATTACTTTGGGGTGGATTGCTGCAGCGACGTACCTAAGATTGGTTCGGTCATCAATGCTAGAGATCCTTGACTCAGAGTTTATTAAGTTGGCTCGTGCAAAAGGGGTGAGTTACCAAACCTTGATATGGAAGCACGGGTTCAGGAACGCCTTGATTGCTCCGCTTACCTTCTCAAGTTTGCTTTTAACGGGATTTATTACGGGAGCGGTGGTAACGGAAACTATTTTCGCTATTCCTGGCTTGGGTCGCCTTGCTTACGAAGCGATTAATAACAACGACTTCCCTATTATGGTTGGGGTCGTTCTGGTTTGGACTTTCTTATATGTAACGATGAATTTTTTCACGGATTTGATCTACGCACTCGTTGATCCCCGAATTCGATATGGTTAGGATTTCGTAAAAATGGCACAGGTACAAATTTCGGACGACTTATTAAATCAGATTGGTGCTGAGAGGAGTGGGCTTGGGAAAGTGTGGAATTTTATTAGGCGTTGGCCTATTATTCCTCTTTTTCTCCTGGGGCTACTAATATTCACGGGAATATTTGCTGATCTGTTGGCACCGCATGATCCAATAATTGCCCGCCCAGACAGTCGAAATATGCCGCCTGTGTGGGAAAGTTCTATCGTTTTGAATATAAAAGATAAAAACGATGCCTTGGGTTTTCCCGATTCCGTGAATCTCCCTATTGAAGAGGCGATGATTAGGTATGGCATAACTCCTACTGTTGAGAACACAGCTACCCAGGAGGCCGTTGAGCAAACTTTTAAAGACGCTGGCTACATGGCCAAAGTTAAATGGTCAAGTTGGGAATACATACTCGGTGGTGACAACATAGGAAGAGACCTGCTCAGCCGAATCATACATGGGGCTAGAGTGTCCTTGATAGTTGTAGCAATATCTCTTACGAGTGGTCTTTTGATAGGCGTTTCGATGGGATTAGTGGCAGGATATTTTGGCGGCCTACTAGATGAAGTAATCATGAGGGTTACAGACATATGGCTTGGCTTACCTTTCATACTTGTGGCGATCGTGGCTGTGATCGCTTTTGGCCAGACCTTTATGATTCTTATTATTTTGCTGGGATTGCTGTCCTGGACCCCGTTTGTTCGGAATGTAAGGGGAGAGGTTTTATCATTAAAGACTAGGGATTATGTTTCACTAGCCAAAGTAGCGGGAGCTTCTACCTTCAGGATTCTCATTTGGCACATTCTTCCTGGTGTTATAAACACTGTAATTGTGATCGCGACTTTGAGGGTCGGACAATTGATACTTACAGAAGCGATACTGAGTTTCCTCGGAGCCGGAATACCGCCACCAACTCCAGCATGGGGCGCAATGGTTAATGATGGTAGAGCTTACATAAACGATGCTTGGTGGATATCTTTCTTCCCGGGAGTTGCCATTTTCTTGGTAGTTATGTCATTAAACTTCTTGGGTGATTGGCTGAGGGACCGGCTAGATCCAAGGCTCAGGCAACTCTAAGAATATAACAATAAATGCATAGCAAAGACACGGAGAATTGAATGAGCTTTACCAAAACAATATTGGTCTTCGCTTTAGCTGCTGTTTTACTTTCGTTTGCCTGTGGTGTTAAGTCTGGTGATAGGCGACCGGCGAGAACAGATGCTGATAAACAAGGGGAATTTCATAGATCTCCTGTTGCTTTTAAAATGGAAGAATTAACTATAGATCTTGATAAAACAGACCAGGGTTGCTCAGCAACACCTGCGGATGTAAGCGTCCCGCTTGCAGCTAGAATTCGGCTAGCGGTGCAGTTGCAAGGAGCAGATTTGGGTAAAAGCGCAACCGGATCCATAACAGTTACCGGTGAAAAGAAAAGTGCAAAATATGATATACCCGACATGGTGATTAAATCCGCGGCAGGGGCTTTTGATATAGGAACCACTGTTGTTCAATTGGAATTGGAATCTGGGGCCCGTAAGAATTATGATTTCAATGTGGCGAGTGAAGGAGCCTTTGACATACTTTGCGATGGAGAGAAAATAGGAATATTTACCGTTACTCCATAATTAATTGCGATAAGAAAAACTAAGCAAAAAACCCCTATTAAATATCAATAGGGGTTTTTTTTTGGAATAATAATGAAGGGTATAATTTAGGTTGTTATGATAGACATGGCTTTTTATAGTCTTTCAGATTTGATCATTGGAGATAATTACTTTTCTGGCGTTTTATATGTAACGGCACTTCCTTCATGGGTAGTTTATTTTCTCACAGCGGCTATACCTATTGCGGTAGTTCTTTCTTCGTTAGTTACTGCACTTGTGATCCGGAAAACTACGCCAGCCCCGGTTGATGAAATTGACTATGAGTTAAAGAGAATTGAGAGTGCGGCTCCAGTGACCACTCCTATGGTTATACCTGAACCAGAATCAACCCCTAAAGTAGCTGTGGAAGAACCAGGCCGTGGTCCTATCCCAATTAACGTACATGAGGTTTCAACCACGATTCCCCCTAATCTAGAGGAGCCTGTTTATGTGCCAACAATCTCTACATTTGAAGTGACTGAAAATCCCACGGATTTATTTTTTCATGAAGGAACCATATGGGTTGCATCGCAGGATGAAGATGGCATTGCCAACTATTCCAGAGATGGGGATTTGATTTCTTCGATGCCTTTGCATCCTTATCCAAACTCCTTGGCACATGATGGTGATGAGTTGTGGGTAGGAACTTATTTTGCTGTTAGAACCTTCGATCTTAAAGGTGGTATGGGTAGCGCTCCAGTGGAATTGCGAAGGCCTACCGATATGTTGTATGCGGGGGAATCCATGTGGATAGCTAACTCAGGAAGAGATGTCGTCACGATGGTCACTAAAGATAGGCAGACGATAAAAAATATTCAGTCTGGGGCGAAGCCACAAAAATTAGCATTTGATGGTCAATTTATATGGGTCGTTAATCATGGAGATGATTCCATTTCCAAAATTACCCAAGACGGAGATGTGATAGGTTCATGGGGTACTGGAGGTGGGGCTAGAGGTATTGCTTATGGTGACAATAGTATCTGGGTTACAAATTCCCTTGACGATACTTTGAGCAGGTTTAATTTGTCTGGGGAAAAAATTGCTGAATATCCTACCGGAACGCTTCCTGGAGATGTTGTTTATGATGGGGAAGGATTATGGGTGGCCAATAGGACGGACAAAACAATAACTAAATATGGAACAGATGGACAGCATTTGGGAACTTTTCATGTAGGAAATACTCCTAATGTATTAGCTACTGACGGGCAAGGAACAGTGTGGGTGGCCCATACAGCAGAGGGATTGGTTTCAAAGCTAGTGATGGAAGATGTAACCATTTCTACATACCGCGTCGGTAATGCTCCGGAACCCATAATATTTGACGGTGATCATTTATGGGTTGGAAATGCTCTTTCTCACACAATTATGAAAATAGGTTTAGATGGACAGCAAGAGGCAGTGTACGAATCGCATGGTCGAGAACCCAATGCGCTGCTGTTTGATGGGGAAAATATATGGTCTGCAAATCAATTTGATCACAATGCAACTAGACTATCTCGTGACGGGGAACTTCTTGGTACCTACTCAGTGTCTACTTTGCCGAGAACCTTAGCTTTTGATGGTGAAAATGTTTGGACCTCTGGCTGTTGGGAAACTCTACTTTACAGATTGGACCTTGACGGAAATTCAATACCTCCTGTAGAGACAGAAGGTGCTGGGCCAATAGTATTGTTTTTTGATGGTGAAAATATTTGGGCTGCAAATGCTCATAGTGATAGTGTCACTAAATTTTCCAAAAATGGGAATCCAGAAGGTAATTTCTCAGTCGGTGATGTGCCAATAGCATTTACGGAGGAAGGGGAAAATATTTGGGTGGCTAATTGGAGAGAACATACTGTGTCTAAATTATCAAAAATGGGCGAAGATTTGGGACGATTCGATACAGGTAGACTACCGTATGGAATTGCTTATGACGGAGAGTATATTTGGACAGCCAACAGTATGGACGGTACCGTGACCAAACTTTCTACTGAAGGTGTTATTTTGGCAACGTATCCTGTTGGTGCTGCTCCTGCGAAAATACTTCCTGTAAATGGGGAAATTTGGGTAACGCTAACAAGCGACGATTCCATTGTTAAACTGACTCCTTGAAAATTGAATAACAATAAATAAGAGGTCAATGATGTTTCATATGGTTGATGAGCAGGCCACTCCTGCTTGGGCAAGAGTATGTGACTTGCTCTTTCAAGATAGGAGAGATGATGTTGGTTTCTATCTTGAACAAGCTTCAGCTAAAGGTTGTTCAGTGCTGGAGGTGGGCTGCTCCACTGGACGCATAACAGAATTCCTCGCAGATTTTGGCAAGGAAGTTCACGCAGTGGACCCATCTTCTGAAATGATATCTGTTGCCAGAAGGAAAATTGAAAAATTGTCTAATCCTGGCCATGTTTTATTCAGCCAGTCAACTCTAGCTGAATTGAATATCAATTCAGACAGAAAATTTTCTTTAGCGATTGTGCCGTCATTGGCATTTATGTCGATTCGTTCATCTGAAGAACAACAGAAATTTCTCCATAATTTGAGGCGTTACTTAAATCCCGGAGGGAAGCTAATTCTTGAGATGAATGTACCAGACCCAGATGTCATTTTGGGCGATCCTGCAACCCTGTACCATTTGATGGATGTTGAAAATTCTGAAGATGGCGGAAAATTAATCTTTTTTCATCAAAGATATTACGATGATTATGAACAGATCGTGGAAACAAAAATAGTAGTAGAATTCGTCGATATCAACGGAATTGTTCAAGAAAAGATTGTTCATGATCTTTCTTTGCGATATACCTTTCGGTGGGAAATGTATCATTTGCTACGCATCTGCGGATTCGAAATTTTATCGTTGCAAGGAGATTTTGACGGTAATCCTTTCAATGCGGAGTGTGAAAGGATGATTTGGGTTGCGGGGGCTAGGTCATAGAAGACGAGAGTTAGCTTGTCTCGTTATTTGTCTTCAAAGATTCCTGTAAGGTCAATATAGGACTTTAAAGATGGATCAAGATCAATGGCTGATTGGAAATGAATAGTTGCCATATTTCGATCGCTGGAGGCCAAGTAAGCTAGTCCTAAATTGTAAAATATAATTGGATTCTCAGGGTTCAGGTCTAGCGCAGTATTTAAATGGAAAGTAGATCCATCGATTTCCCCTAAGTAATAAAGAGCTATTCCCTTATATAAATAAGGCATTGGGTCTGTCGGATTTTCATTAATAGCAGAGCTAGCTCTGCCTAGAGCAGAGGAATAGTTTTTAGTATTTAGATCGTCATAAACCTTGTTAAGGTTACTGTAGTAGTCACCGTATGATATCTCCCTGGCGAGATTAAAATTTTTTATTGCATCTGTAAACATATCTAATTCTCCATAGGAATTTCCTAGGTATAAATATAGATCTGCATTTTTGGGTTCCAATTCAATTGCAGTTGAGAAATCTTTGATGGCGTTTTGGAAAGCGCCTATTTGGTAGTAGGAAGATCCTCTCAAAGACCATGCTTGTGTCAGTTTTGGCTGTTGAGTTATGACTGATGAATAATCTGCTATTGCTTTTGAATAGTCAGAATCACCCTCATTTATTTTTCCTCTTAAGAGAAAAGCATCGGTTGCATTGGGATTGGTTACTATTATTTCATCCAATAGCCGTTTTGCTTGCTCTGGGTGACCCTGTGAATGAAAGGTGTGAGCTTTTTCTAATTGTGCGTCATAACTATCGCATGCTAAGAAAATAACGAAAGTCATTAAGGTAATTAGAGTCAGGGATAAGAAGTTATGAAATAGGTAGTAAAAGAAGCGGGAGTTTTGTGGTGCAGATCCCAACTTCCTGGGCTGCACCACAATATCGGAGATCTATCTCTCTCTTGGGAACCAGTAACAACCATACTCGTCTGCGCAATGAGCGCAGTGGGCCGTTCTGTGGCCTGGTGCCACTTCCCTGGTGATCAGTTCGTTCTCATTGCACTGAGGGGTTGGTTCTGGACACAAAGGAGCATAACTGCAACATGACGGAGGATTTATTGGTGAAGGTACTTCGCCCTCAAGCAATAATTCTTCCTTTTGGTCATTTGGATGGTACGGTAACGCTGCACCAATTAGAGCCTGTGTGTAAGGGTGCGTTGGTGTGTCAAATAACTGGTCAGTACTAGCTTCTTCAACAAGTTTGCCAAGGTACATAACTCCCATTTTATCGCACATATACCTAACTGTTGCTAGGTGGTGAGCGATTAACAAATAGGTTAGCCCATGCTCCTTTTGCAGGTCCATTAATAGGTTCATTATCTGGGCCCTGATAGATACATCTAAGGCTGATACTGGCTCGTCAAGAACAATAAGTTTAGGATTCAACGCTAGCGCTCTCGCACCCCCACTTCTTTGTCTGTGCCCGCCTGAGAATTCATGAGGCTAAAGCTCGGGTTGGTGTGGTTGTAGTCCCACCTCTTCTAAAATCTCCCCGACCTTGCTTTTGATCTCTCCCCTGGTCATCGTTGTGTTCACCTCTAAAGGTTCCGCGATGATACTTGCTACCTTCATTCGTGGATTTAGAGAGGCCCAAGGGTCCTGGAACACAGCTTGGACGCTAGATTTGTAATGTTTTCTTCCTTCTTTGTCCGCGTTTATTGCATCTTTGCCTTCATATAGTATTTCCCCGTCAGTGGGTTCTTCCAACATAAGCACCATTTTGGCCGTTGTAGATTTTCCACATCCAGATTCTCCCACGAGCCCATATGTGGTTCCGGGTTCTATGGTGAGACTTATACCATCTACGGCCTTTAGATACTCTTTTTTTCCCGTCATAGAACCGAACATTCCACCACCGACAGGGAAGTGTTTTTTAAGATTTCTAATCTCGAGTAAAGCTCCGCTTTCACTTGTCATATTGAACCTCTTTCAGTTTTGTTACTTGGATTTATAACGCCCGCGGGAACCATTTGCAGCCATGTGTATCGATACATGCGGCACAGTACGCCACCCAGTGGCCGGGTTCCTCTTCCCTGAGGACGGGTTCTACTAATTCACACTCTGGATTAGGGTTCTCCTTTGCGTCACAATTAGGCTGGAAATTACAACCTGATGGTCTGTTTGTTACGTTAGGAGGGTTGCCAGGGATAGCATATAGTCTCTCTACGTTTTCCTCCATTCTTGGCACGGACCTAATCAGAGCTTCAGTGTATGGATGAAGCGGGTTGTCAAAAATTTCCGTGACCGTTCCTTGCTCAACGATTTTTCCGGCGTACATAACAGCTACTCGATCGCACATCTTTGCAACTATTCCAAAGTCATGCGTAATGAATATGATGCCAACCCCAGTATCCTCCTGCAGATCTCTTAGCAGGTTAAGGTATTGTGCTTGGATTGTTGCATCCAAGGAGGTTGTTGGCTCGTCAGCTATTAGCACTGATGGGTTACAGGAGATGCCGATTGCGCCTACAACACGCTGCCTCATACCACCTGATAGCTGGTGGGGATAGTCCTTCATCCTGGTGTCAGGAGCTGGTATTCGCACCTTTCTCAGCATGTCTATAACAGTCTCTTTCAAACTTGGCCCTTTGAGACCTTCATGGATCTTCAACGCCTCGCCAACCTGGTCTTCGATGTCAAACACGGGATTCAGAGCGGTCATAGGGTCTTGTAGCACCATGGCTATCTTGTCCCCACGGACCTTATTCATCTCGCCTTCGTCAAGATCAAGGAGGTTTTCTCCTTCCAGGAGAATTTCCCCACCAACAATATGGCCCGGAGGAGACGGGATAAGCCTCATCACGGAACTGACAGTGACAGATTTTCCTGAACCAGACTCTCCAACAATTCCGAGGGTTTCACCTTTTCTTAAGTTAAAACTGATCCCATCAACTGCCTTTGTGACACCCCAACGTGTCACGAAATAAGTCTGAAGGTCTTTAACCTCTAATACTACGTCGCCAATTCGGCTATCTGAAGCCATGACTTGAACTCCTATGTAATCTCGTTCTTTATTGCTTTCGGTGAAACCTTATGTAGTCTCATAAAAACAGCGCCCAAATTCAGGCGCACTTCGACAAATTAAGTACCCGCCACTATAACGAACGGAGCTAGAAAAGGCAATAGCTACACAGGCACAAATTTAGGATGTTGAGATAGGATGTAGCGAATGATGCAGTGTCAGTCAGGTTCTGGAAAAAAATTAGCCCCTTTTACGATCATGTCTTGTTGGTTAATAATCAAATCTTTCACCCTGGGAAGATATTCTTTTGTCCATCTTGGGTCGGACCGAACCTTCTCCCTGGATTCTTCAAAATGAGTGTAATCTCGGTAACCCCATATATGTATGATGCGGTTGAGGGGGCCCACATCTGTGTAGTACCACCCTGCTAATTTTATGCCTTGATCCTGTCGAATTTTGAAGGCCACTTCTTCCACGGCCTTCATGTATTCAGGAACAGATCCTGGTTTCAAATCGTAGATCCTCATGTCGTAAATCAAGATTACCTCCTTGGCTTAATGAACTTAGGTTCTAAGTTTCAATGCATCTGATAGTGACCCAGTCAATATCTAGGTGAAAGTATTCACCTTTGGTCCAACCCGAATCAACAAGGGTTGACCACCCTTCAGACTCTGAAAGGTCAGTTTCTAATTGAGATTCTTTGGAAGGGAATGCAAACCACAGGCTTCCGTTTTTTTTTAGGACGGCCGCTGCGGCGGCTGCTAATTCCAGTACATCTAGTTGGTTGCGAACAAATATCAAAGCGATATCAAATAAACCATCAGCGGTATATGAAATTTTGGAGCCGGATGGCAATTTTATATTATTGATCGCCTGCAAAAATTTTTCAGGAGGAGAATATACAAGTACGGAAGAATGTTCCTTCACTCCTAATTTCAGGAAATTTTTTTCATTCATTTAAAACATTTCCTGAATGCAGGGCGGATAATTGCTCTGCAGATAGGCACGGCAGACATCGATATTATGAATCATGATATTAAACATATAAATATCACCTATTGAAATATTTATTTATATCACTATAATTCCGCCTTGGCCTCGCTGCATTAGGCCGTTTTGCCGGATAAACATATTACTAGGTAAGCGGATAAATGACTTTGAGGAATAAATGTATATAAATAGATAAAAATTATCAAAACCAAAGTAAATTTGGTACTAGAGAAGGTGGGGATTAAAATGGTTGATTACAGAGCCTGTCCAAAATGCCGTGGGGACATGCATACCCGTAGGGATACTTTTGGAGACTTTAAAGAATGTATCCAGTGCGGATTGATGCAGGAT
>CAYVWD010000087.1:0-5199 GCA_964455405.1 uncultured Candidatus Nitrosopelagicus sp.
TTCTATTGTGTCCAATCCTAACCCAATTGCAGGTTTAGTATGCCTAGATTCTCTTTTTTCATTGAGATTTCCTTCCGAGTATTCACTATCTTGACTAGTCATAATAGTATGATTCGAATACACTGCCTCAATCAGTGGTACCGGTCGCCATTCACTTTCAACCAATTCGCATTTCAACCATTCAGCAAGTTCGTTACTGTTTGATATTGTGGCGCTAAGTCCAATAATTTTTGGTGGAGTTTTTCCTAAGAACCCTGTTCGAAGTCTCGTCAGAATCATCTCCAATGTTGGACCTCTTGTAGAATCACCAATTAGATGAATTTCATCAGAGATTACTAATCCTATTTCATAAATCCAGTCTCTTTCAAATGCCATATTTGCATCCATGGTTTCATTTGTAAGAATAATTACATCTGCATCGTCTAATTTGTTATCACTTGAATTAGAGTCACCAGTTGAAATAGTCACTTTTATTTTACGATCAAGATCTAATGCTTCTAATTTCTTAAACTCTTCAAATTTTTCACTAGCCAATGCACGTAAAGGACTTAGATAAACAACTTTGGTCTTATGGTTTGAGATATGTGAAAGAATGGCAAGCATTGCAATCAAAGTTTTACCACTTGCAGTAGGTATTGAAACCAGAAAGCTTTTTTTCTCATCAAATAGACCAGCGCTAACGCAATCTGCTTGTGGTGGATATAATTCTGTGAGACCTTCGGATTTTAGAAAATCAAGTGCTGGTGGTTTTAGATTTAATTCGTTAACTTTCATACTATATTATAATAGCCAGGTTTGGCTTCATAAATAACTGAATCCTTTTGCATTTTTCTAATATAGTTTCTAGCATCATCTTCAGTGAATTTTTCTGTCTTTGCAAGTTCTTCTACTAATTGGCTTTCTTCAACTGGATGTTTGTGTTCTCCTTCTAATCCTCTCATCACATCCATAAACATCTGCATCTTTGAAACTTCGCTTCGTGGTCTACCTTGTAAAGTTCCAAGATCTACTTTTCCAGTGTTAACATCAATTCCTGCTTCATTGAACATGGTTTCTAACAAATCAATTGCACGCTGGGCATCTTGACCCTCAACTTGATTTTTCAATAATAATCGGGCTCTAGCAGTTGCAAGCCTGATTAGTCCTTCCAATTGCCTAGGCGTAACTGTTATTGTATCCTCATTATCCTGCCCAATACTACGCATTTTCATATAATAATCTAGAATTTTTTCTTCAGCCTCTTTTGTGAGTATGGGTTGTATGCGTTTAGCATAAGAAAGGTATTTTGTTAAGGTCTCAGAATCAATTAGAGATCTGCTATCAATTCCTTTTGGAGTATGAAGATTGATTATATGTTTTGCAATTTTAGAATCTCTTTCCTTTGATGGTTTATCTTTTACTACAAAAATCAAATCAAAACGAGTAAGCAGTGGTACAGGTAAGTTAACATTCTCTGTAATATTTTTGAATGAATCATATTTTCCATACATTGGGTTAGCAGCAGCAAGGATTGAGGCTCGTGCATTCAGTGTTGCAACAATTCCACCCTTAGCAATACTTGCAGTTTGTTGTTCCATAACTTCGTGTAATGCACTTCGATCTTCAGCCTTCATTTTATCAAATTCGTCTATACATACTAGTCCTTGATCACCAAGAACAGTGGCACCAGCTTCTAGCATAAAAATTCCATTAGCGTCTCTTACAACCGCTGCAGTAAGTCCAGCAGCAGTTGATCCTCTACCAGAAGTGTACAATCCACGTGGTGCAATCCGTGCACAAAACTTTAGCATTTCACTTTTTGCAGTACCTGGATCACCAACTAAAAATATGTTAATGTCTCCTCGAATTTTTGAACCATCATTTAACTGTCTTTGTGTGGATCCTGCCATCAACAAAAGAATTGATTCCTTGATGGTTTCATGCCCAGTAATATGTGGGGCATAAGAATCAATTAATCTATCATAAATATCAGGATTTTTTGATAGAGATAAAATCATTTTTTCCTCTTCAGGTGATATTTCTTCTCTCTGAATACGACGTGAAGTTTTATCTCCTCGTCCTCCTAGGAATTCTACATTATTTCCATCCAATCTCAATCTATAAAGTGGACTTTCATTTTTTGAAACACCTGACATTCTTTCTTGCTCAATTCTTATGATTCCAGTTAATACAATTCTGTCTCCAGGTCTTGCGTTATCAACTAAATCTTGCTTTACGGTGACATCAAGATAATGTGGTAACTGTCCTGGTGGGAGATCCTCTGGTAGTTCTTGGAGTCGCACAAATTGAACATCTATGAATCTGCTTGATTTAGGCTCAATTCCTAAATCCTTGTGTGTACACTTCTGATTCGAACACTGTAGAGGTGTAGATAGTTTTAGATCCTTATCTAAAATTACATCTGTTCTATGACCTTCTGGACACATAAAAACAAGTTCCTTCGCTAGAGGTTTAACTTCAGATGCACGCAAAACCATCCCTGATACACTTGTCATCTTTCCAATAACTTCAGCATTAATCTGACGTAAACTTCTCTGAACTGGATAATTTCCAATTCTAGCCCTTATCTCATGTTCAATTTTTTTTGCATATTTAGGAAATCGTTGTTTTAAAATCTCTTTTATTGCCCTTGTAAAAGCATCCAAAATATCATCTGGTTTTTCATTGAATACAGATTCTATTTCAGGATGAGAAACAAGATCATTATAATCAATATTAATAAATTTAGATTTAGACGACATCATTTTATCAATTTCGTCTACATATCTATAGACACCAGTTTTATCTTTAAATTGCATTAGGAAATTCTTTACATAGTCTGATAGTGCAGATTCAGTTTGTGTTATAGAGCTCATTTGTTATCACCCATAACTTGTTTTGAAAATTCAACACTTGCCTGATGTATTTGATTGAAATATACTTCTTCCTCTACACTTAATTTTGACGCCAAGTCAGATGTTAGTTTTGATGAATCAGCTAATCTAACTATTTTTCCTTGCCTTATACGTACCAACTCATTTAACATACTTTCAACTTTATCAGAATCATCTTTAGGTAGTTTTTTCATATATGAATTAATTTTGATATAGAAATGTTTGTCCAAAGTAGAAAGTGATTCTTCACCCTGAACATCTTCTTTGACTTTGGCCTGTTTTAATTCTGTTAACATATCCTGCTCATGTAATATTATGTGTTTTTGAGACTCTAAAATTTCAGCTACCCATCTTGGTATGTTCATTATCTCTGCTTCCTTTCCCTCAATCTTTACTCCCGATACATCCATCTTTAATTCGTGTTTGAACTCAACTTTCACTTCCTCCAGACCAAATCCTATTGAATGTGCTTTAATCACATCTTCCAATTCCATGACGATCAAATGCATTTGAGGGATTTAATGGGATCGATCGATCAATTTCATTAACAATTAGCTTTGATCATTTGATCCTACTAGCCATTTATTAATAAGAAATAGGAGTTTGCATCTATGTCAATATCAGAAATTATGTGGGTTGAGAAATACCGACCAAAAAATCTATCAGAAATAGTTAACCAAAAAGAGATTATAGGAAGTATATCAGGATTATTGAAGAAGCAAGGAGAGATGCCAAACTTACTTTTTTCTGGTGCTGCAGGCGTTGGAAAAACAACTACTGCAATATGTCTTTCACGTGAAATATTAGGTGACAGATGGAATAACTACACATTAGAACTGAACGCATCAGATGAGCGTGGAATTGGTATGGTAAGGGAAAAGGTAAAAAAATTTTCAAGATTTGCTGGTTTGGATACTGAAATTCCATTTAAAATAATTATTTTGGATGAAGCTGATGAAATGACAGCAGATGCTCAGACTGCACTAAGAAGAATTATTGAAGATACAGCAAAATTTTGTAGGTTTATACTAATTGCTAATAATGTTTCAAAAATCATTCCACCGATTCAAAGTAGATGTGCAAACTTCAAATTCACTCAGATTAATCAAACTGATATTACTAATCATCTAAAATTCATACTAAAGAAAGAAAAAATCAAATCTGATGATAAAGGAATTATCAAAGTTACAGAATACGCACAAGGCGATCTTAGACATGCGATTAATTTACTTCAAGCAGTTGCAAGTACAGGTAATATTTCTGAAGCGACCGTAACGTCAACCGCAGGTTTAACAAAAACAAATGATGTATCTAATGTTCTAAAACTATCTCTAGAAGGCAATATTCAAGAAGCAAGAAATAAGATGATTGAATTGATTAAAGTTTATGGATTATCTGAGTCAGATTTTCTGAAATATATTAATCAGGCATTGTTTACAATGAAAACTAATCATATGGAAGATATATCACAGATAATTGCAAAATATGATTATAGAGTTTTGTCTGGGTCAAATCCAGAAATTCAATTAACTGCAATGCTTGCAGAGATCACAAAATTCTCAAAATAATTACCTAATATCTTTAATAGAAATATGATGTGGACCGGAAGGGATTTGAACCCTTGACCTCACCCATGCCATGGGCGCATCCTACCAGGCTGAACGACCGGCCCATTTCAAACATTTGGAATGAAACAGATTTTGTAAAAGTGCACTAACATTTAACTGAATTTGTGCTGTTAGCGTTAGGTGAGACTTATTTCAATGAAACTTATTAACCTCTTAATTCAGATGAAACGAGTATGGCAGTAGATAAAAAAGGAATTATCACTTACATTGAATTACTAAAAGAAGATCTCTGTATTTTTAGAGTTGTGCCAGATGATGGAATCATACCAGATTATCAGACAGGTCAATTTCTAACATTGGGAATGCCAATTCCTAGTGAGAATAATAAGGTAGTTCGAAGAGCATACTCACTTGGATCACATCCTGAAAATAAAAAATATTATGAATTTGTGATAAGATGGGTTCGTAAACCATTACCAGGTCGTGTTACAACTGCATTGTTTAATGCAGGTGTAGGTGATGAGGTGTCATACATTCCACCAACTGGAAATGCTTTGTTAATAAGTGATACATTACCTGATGGTACGCCAGACACAAGAAGAATAGTCTGTTTGGGGGGTGGAACTGGACTAGCTCCATTTGTGGCATTTGCAAGACATTTACATGATGTAGGTGATAAAAGGGAGATTGTTGTTTTACATGGTTCCAGTTATGTGGATGAACTTAGCTACAAAAATGAATTAACCGCTTTGGAGGCA
>CAYVWD010000088.1:0-5024 GCA_964455405.1 uncultured Candidatus Nitrosopelagicus sp.
ATAAAGACTTTGTTAATGTAAGAGCAGAAGAAGGATTCAAAAATATTATTGAAGTTGTTGTTATAGAATCACTTAGACAAGGCTATCATACAATTGGTGCAATTGTTTGGACTACATTTTTGAGTAAAGAAGATGCTTTAAGATCATTAAATGAATTAATAGTAAAAGGATTAGTTGTAAAGAATCAAAAAAGACAGGACTTAAGATCAATGATTGATGTGTATGATCTTATACGGGAAATGGCAAAAAAACTTGGACAGAAAAAACGTGGTTTGCTGGGTACACAGAAAGCAAAGAAAATTACAGCACCAATAAAAAATCTAAAAGAAATTGGAATGGCAGTACAGGCTGCAAAGTCATCTATAGATCAAGAAGATGTTAATAAAGCAATTGAGAGTTTTAACACATTCATTGAACCTACAAAATGTGGTGAACAGATGATTGAAGAATTTTTAGAAGAACATAGAGAAATACGTCTCTACAAAGTTAGATTAAATGACAAGGGAGTTGATTTTATTATTGATAACAAGAAAAAAATGCTTGAATTTTTTGAAAACTTAGAAGTGAAAGTCACAAAAAAACTTCGAGCAAGTATTCCACAGAATTAATTAAGTCCAGACGTCCTTATCCTTCTTAAATACAGGAATTCCGTCGATATATGCAACATCTTTTTCTTCAAATACAGTATGCCATTTTCCATTATGTGGGAAAAGATTGTTTAGATCCTCAATTTTTTTACTCGATGGTTTTTTGTTTAAAAGTGCCCCCCATTTCATATTGGGAACATGTGGCATTATGTCATTGATGTCTTTCATTTTGACCTAATTATCATAACCAAAAAATTGTATATAAATTACTTATTCAGCTGAAAGATCCCAATAGCTAGCATTCTCTTGTTTATCAATAGGTTTTTCAAGATTTTTCCATTCCTTAAATGAATGAACGTATAGTTTGACATTTGGTACGCCGATTGATTTTAGTGCATAATATGCAAGTCCAGAAAGAGTACCAACACTCCCACAGTAAGTAATTATTTCGGCATCTTCTGATATTCCTCTATTTTTTAATAGATTACGCATGCTTTCTTTTGTTCTGATGATCTTTCCATCTGTTGACAGTGTTCGATATGGAATATTTATGGCTCCAGGAATATGCTGCTCTAAGAAGTTTAATCTCTCCCTGTTATCGATTATTACGACATTTTTGTTATCCTTTACTTTTTCAAGATAATCGGCAGTAGCCATTATGCTTGATTGTATGTTTATGGAATGTGTGGATTGCTCAATTTCTGGAACTTCTGTAGTTACATCTAAACCAAGTTCTTTCCACTGTGAAAATGTTACATTAAGTAATTTAACATCACGGTGACCGATATATTGTAAAGCCCATACAACTCTAGATGAGAGCGCACCGAATGTATCATCATAAACAACCACAGAAGTATCATCCCCAATTCCAAGATCACCTACAATTTTTGCTATTGCCTCAGGACTATCATCACTGAGAAGTTTTGCTAAAGGAAGGTTTACAGAATTTATAATATGACCATGCTGATAGTCATCTTCTCTACGTACGTCAATTATTCTAACATCATTCTTTTTGATTTTCTCCCTTAGTGAATCATAATCAATGATGGGTACATCTGTCATGCTGCACACTCACCTTTACCAGTTATTGTGTGATAGTTAGTATCACTTCCATAGTCCATATAGAAATCACCGTCATCATTTTTTGTTGGAGGAATTAATAGTGGACTAATTATTTTTTTAATATCTTCAACTGATTTAATCTCAGATGATTCATTATTATGTACTATTCGGTTTATCCATTTATCTAATGTATCATCAGACTGTTTATACTGCTTAAATAATTCTATAATTTTGAGAATTACAGGGATCACTCTTTTTACAGGAACCCGTGCTGTATGGTGTCCTAACATTGCATCTTTATCAAATCTTCCACCAAGCGACATAGTATAGTTTGGATACATGTCTTTACCTAATCTACTCCCACCTCCATAGAATCCTATTGTTGCAATCTGATGTTGACCACACGAATTTGGGCAACCACTAATTTTAATTGAAGAATCACGTAAATCTTCATCTTCGTCTAAATTTAATTCAAGGAATTTTCTTTGAACCTCTTTTGCAAGTCTATGAGAATTAGTTAATGCCAAATTACAAGATGTAGTACCTGAACAGCCAACTGCTGATGCCATAGTTAATGCTCCACTCTTTGCTAATCCAGATTCAATTAATTTGGCATACAGAGTAACTAAATCATCATCATGAATGTATCGTAAAACAATATTTTGTGTAAAACCGTTACGTGCTATTCCTTCTCCTGAGAATTCACGAATAAGATCTGCAACTATATGTAATTGATTTGCAGTGATATCACCAGATTCTAAACCAATAAAGACTGAATTGTACCCTTTTTGTTTTTGTGAGACTACACTTGTCTGTTTCCATCTTGCAAAACCATCTGGAATAGACGGTAATTCATTATTGACCGAAATTGAACGCTTAATCTCTAATTCAGCATCACGAATTTTTAGTTTGACAATTACTGATTGTGTGGCTTTTACCAAAGCACGTTCTTTTAAAACCAAATTCTGAAATTTATCCCAACCCATATCATTTACTAAATATCTCATTCTATTTCGTGCCAGATTTTTTCTGTCACCCATTCTATCAAATATTCGTAGAACTGCAATTGATGTATACAAAAGATCCTCTATTGGAGTAAATTCTTCTAACTGATGACCGATAAATGATTTATTTCCTAATCCGCCTCCTAGAAATATCTTAAACCCCTTTTGCTTAACACCATCAATATCTTGTATATGTGGAAGTAATCCAACGTCAACTATTCTAATCATACCATGATTTTCACAACATGTAAAATTAAATTTGAATTTACGTGGAAGTGCTTGATTTAATGGATTACGCAAAAGGAATTTTGCTACTGCTAATGCATATGGAGTTGCATCAAACGCTTCGTTATCACAAACTCCAGATAATGGACTACACATAACATTCCTAACTGTATTACCACACGCCTCTCTTGACGTTAAACCAACATCTGCAAGTAAATGCATTATTTCTGATACATCTTCCAGTACAACCCAATGAAGCTGAATATTTTCGCGTGTAGAAAAATGTGCACTGCCAATTGAATACATTTCACTTAACTGTGCAATCTTATCTAATTGATGAGGATGAATTTCTCCAGCTGGTATTTTGATCCTAACCATTGCATAATCATCAGTCATTCTGGTTCCGTATGCACCATGTTGAAGTCTGAATCTACGAAATGTATCATGGTCTACTTTGCCCTGTCGATATAATTTTACAGTGCTAGCAAAATTTTCTGCTTCTTCCCTTCTTGACCAATCAACCTTTGGTTTTTTAGAACCTCGTTTTGATGGTCTTAATTGTTGTGCCATCTTGATACTTTCCTCTAAACTTGGGATATAAATTATTAGAAAAAGGAAGTTTCAACTAATTTAATAGACAGTTTGGATAAATTTGCCATTAGTTTATCCTAACTTTTTTTGTTATAATCACGCCTATTTTTTTTTCTTATTTTCCAAATACGAAGATAGTATGTGAGGCATACTGCAACACCAACACCAGCAATTATTCCAATTGTGATTGGACTAAATGTGTGGTCGTTTAGAATACATCTTTGAATTTCGGCATTAAGGGTATACAAATCATCTAATGCCCAATCTTCAGATAATGGAACATTTTTTTCTCTAAGATATTGTATTCTTTCAAGTATTTGGTTTTGTATAGATTCTAAATCATCTCTAACATTTGGTCCGCATTCATACATAACTCTAAGTAAAACTATTAATGACTTAAAACTGACTTTTTTTTATGCAGGAATCAGTAAATGAACAGAGACCAAAGAAAATTTTTGCTGATGCAAAAGAAGTTGAGATAACAAGAGCCATTTCAAAAGAATTCTATGATGTACTCCAAGATAGGGCAGAGTGTGATGTTATAATAATTGGTGCCGGACCTGCAGGATTAACTGCATCTCGTGAATTATCATTAATGGGTTACAAAGTCCTAGTAATTGAGCAAAATAATTATCTTGGGGGAGGTTATTGGCTTGGTGGTTATATGATGAACCCTGTAACTGTAAGAGCACCAGCACAAAAAATTTGGGATGAATTAGGAATTCCATACAAGAAAGTAGGTGAGGGATTATATCTGACCCCAGGTCCACATGCAGTTTCAAAACTCATTGCAGGTGCATGTGACGCTGGTGTAAAATTTCTAAACTTGACAAAATTTGATGATTTAGTTTTACGACATGGAAGAATTGCAGGTATTGTAGTTAATTGGATGCCAGTTTCTGCATTACCACGCAATATAACATGTGTTGATCCTGTAGCATTAGAAGCGAAGATGATCATAGATGCATCTGGCCATGATTCAGTAGCTGTAAAACGATTAGTTGATAGAAATCTTGTTGAATGGAAAGGAATGAATCCAATGTGGGTTGAGAGTGGAGAAGAGCATGTTGTTGAAAAAACTGGAGAGGTATATCCAGGATTAGTTGCTGCCGGTATGTCAGTAACTGAAACTCATGGATTAGCTAGAATGGGTCCAACATTTGGCTCTATGCTATGCTCAGGTAAGAAAGCAGCAGAGATAACTGACCAAAAAATAAAAGAATTAGATAACACCATACCTAAAAAATCTGATTGAAATTCAAAAAAATTATCCTATATGATGAACCATCTGTTTCAGAAATTAATGTGCCTAATCTGGTAAAATTTTTAAAACAAAATCTTCCAGTTGAAGTAATTGTTAAGGATAATTTCTTTAAAGAGTTTACTCCTCAACAAATTCAAAAAGTTTCAGAAACTAGAATTTTTGAAATACAAAATACATTTCGACGTCATAATCCTAGTCAAACTGATTTAGAATTGGAGGAACAATTTTGTAAGAATTCAAAAATAATGGAACAGACAAAAAAACCTGAAGAAGCAAATAGTATATCTGAAG
>CAYVWD010000089.1:0-12988 GCA_964455405.1 uncultured Candidatus Nitrosopelagicus sp.
TATACGTTCATTCGTTTAAAGAATGGAAAAACCTTGAAAAACCAATCGACAAACAAGAGAATGCTAGTTACTGGGATCTTTCAGGCGAATAAGTAATTTATATACAATTTTTTTGACTGTAATTTATTCAAAAATGAAAGACATCAATGAGATAATGCCAAAGGTTCCTAACATGAAATGGGGGGCACTTCTGAACAAAAAACCATCAAACAAAAAAATTGATGAATTAAACAGTCTCTTTCCACACAACGGAAAATGGCATACAGTATTTGAAGAAAAAGATGTTGCATACATTGACGGCGTTCGTGTTTTTAAGAAAGATAAAGAATCTTGGGCTTAGACTAATTCTGTGGGATACTCGTTCGTAATTTTTTTGTGACTTTTATTTCTAAATTTTCAAAAAATTCTAACATTTTTTTCTTATTGCCCACTATGAAATCTACGCCTTTATCATTTACACGAACCTTGTAAAGTCTTATTTCTCGATGCTCTTCTAAAAATTCTTCAATCATTTGTTCCCCACATTTTGTTGGCTCGATGAATGTTTCAAAACAATCAATTACCTTATCAGCATCTTCTTGCTCAATAGATGATTTTGCATTTTGTATAGCCATTCCAATCTCTTTTAGATTTTTTAATGGTGGAGTAAGTTTTTTTGCTGTTTTTACACCTAACAGACCACGTTTCTTTTGACCAAGTTTTTTTGCCATTTCTGGTATTAAATCATAGACATCAATAATTGATCTTAAGTCCTGTCTTTTTTGGTTTTTCACGACAAGTCCTTTTACAATTAATTCATTTAATGATTTTAATGCATCCTCCTTACTCAGAAATGTAGTCCAAACAATGGCACCAATTGTATGATAGCCTTGTCTGAGAGATTCCAAGACCACCACTTCAATTATATTTTTGAAACCTTCTTCTGCCCTAACATTAACAAAATCCTTATCCTTCACTGCCTTCCTTGCATTTTTTACATCAATTTCAATAGAGCGTTTTAGTGCATCAATAGATTCTGAAACTTGGTTTAGCATTGAAAGATAGCATGCCTTGTTATACCAAGCCATTGCATACGTTGGATCAGAATCAAGTGCCTTTTCTGTACAATCTAATGCTTTTGCATAATTTTTTTTCTCATAATTAACAAGTGACTTTAGATTCCATGCCTCAGAATTTGTAATATCTATGTCTAATGCTTTATCATAAACTCGCATTGACTCAATGTAATCTTCTAAATGAAATCGTGAGTATCCTAATTTTAACAATGCATCTACATCGGTTGGATCAGCTCTTAGAATCATCTCAAAGCTTTCGCATGCCTCCTCTAATTTTTCATCAGCCATGTAAATGACACCTTTTCTAAAAAGTCTATCACGCTGGTAATTTGCATTAGTTAGCGATGTCTCATCTTTAGCTTTCATTACTATTTCGTCTTTTTTGGAATCATCTTCACTCATACCGATTATTTTGAGATTTTTCTAGATAAATAGTATTCTCAAAATTTACGCCTGAATCCATGAATATGTCGGAAATCTAAATAAATAGCAGATTATAACAAATTCGATTATGGCGTCGTTTTTACATTTTGAGGTAACAGGTGAATCTCCCTACACACAAAAAAGTGGAATTTTTGAAGTAGAGATCTCAATTACTGATAAAGCACCTTCATCATCTCAGATTGAAAGCAAAACATTTTCTTCCATTTGGAAAGATACTTTTCATCTCAACGTAAAAAATGGTTTATTTGAACAAACACTTGGTTCTGAAGATAACCCACTACCAAATTCAATTGCAACATTTACTAAACTTTGGATTGTCGTTACAGATCAGTTTGCTCCAATTGGTTCATTATTTGAATTTCAAGTTCCTGAATCAATGAGAACGGAATCAAAAAAGACAAAATCAAGTTATACAAAAACAGATTCTAAACCTAATGTTAGTAGGAAATCTGGTCCACAGGGCGACAAAGGTTCACCAGGTCCACAAGGTGAACAAGGTGACAAAGGCGACAAAGGCGACAAAGGCCCAGCAGGATCTAAGGGTCCATCTGGTGATAAAGGAGTAACTGGCGACAAAGGTGACAAAGGCGACAAAGGTTCACCAGGTCCACAAGGTGTTAAAGGCGATAAAGGTGATAAAGGACTAACAGGCGACAAAGGCGACAAAGGTGAACAAGGCGAACATGGTATTAAAGGTGGAAAAGGTGAAACGGGTACACAAGGTCCACCAGGTGATAAAGGATTAACAGGTTTACGTGGCGACAAAGGTGAAAAGGGTCAAACCGGACCACCGGGAATTCAAGGCGATAAAGGAGTTCCTGGTGGACAAGGAGAAAAAGGTGATAAGGGAATTACAGGTCCACCAGGTGACAAAGGTGCACCAGGTCCACAAGGACCACAAGGTGAGAAAGGAAAGATTGGGATTACTGGACCCGGAGGTGATAAGGGTCCTAGAGGACCACAAGGCCCACCGGGTGACAAGGGAATTACAGGTCCGCCAGGTCCACCAGGTGACAGAGGACCACAAGGTCCACAAGGTGATCAAGGCCCACAAGGACTAACTGGTGATAAAGGTCCTCGAGGTCCACAAGGAATTCAAGGTCCACAAGGTGAACAAGGTCCACAAGGTTCTCCAGGGCCATCAGGAGAAGCAGGTCCTCGCGGCTCACAAGGTCCAGTTGGTGCAGCAGGTCCACGAGGTCCGCCAGGTCCGCCAGGTGATAAAGGACCAACAGGCGGAATGTCAGAAGAACAGAAACAATTATTCAAAGACATGCTAGAAATCCTTGCAAAAAAAGGAATCATTTCATCTGAGGAACAGATAGAATTACAGAGTCATCTATACTAATAGAGACTTTCTGCAACAGTTCTGTATGGTTGAAGCCATCTTTCATGATTACACTCTGTACATTTGAATAACCATCTTCGCTTTCTTGTAATAATTTTTGGCATTACTACAATTTCATGCTTTGTCTTTGCCATACAAAAATCACATCGCCTATCTTCAAATTGTTTTATCTCATTTTTGTCTTTTAGGAACTTGGCTAATTTCTTAAAATCATTCCTTATCTCACCAATTAATTTCTGATTATAAATTGTTGCCGCGGGATGAAATGTCACAAAAAACACTTTTCCATCCTTTTCAATAATTTTACCATGATTTTTTGTAATTTCTTTTCCACCAAGAAGGGTACTGTATGCTGTATTACCCATAACGCAAATAATTTTCGGATTGACTATTTCAATTTCTTGGGTGATAAAATTGATACAAGCCATTTCCTCTTCTTTTGATGGAATTCTGTTATTAGGCGGTCTACATTTTACAATGTTTGTAATGTAGACATCGTTTCTATTAATTCCTGTATCTTCTAAAATGCTATCTAGTCTTTTTCCAGCCGCACCTACAAATGGTTCCCCACGAGCATCCTCACTCCTACCGGGAGCCTCCCCCACAAAAATCACATCTGCATCAAAATTACCTTTTCCTGGAACTGCATTAATCCTAGTTTCACACAATTTACAATTCCGACAGATTTGTACTTTTTCTGCAATTTTTTCTAATTGATGCAATCTAACATAAAACCATCCCATTCCTTAATTAAAAATCTTAGATGCCTAATTTGACATCAAAAGAATCACATAATAGAACCTGTGGCTAAATCTTCGTATGGCTGAAACACAAAATTTAGACTTTTTAAAATTTTTTGATCCCACAACAATGAGTGTCCATCTAAAAGAAAATCAGAAACCACTTGGAAAAAAAGGCATGCCTGGTAATTTTGAATTAATTGAGGTTGGAGAAAAAACACTTGATAGGGATTATCTTGAAACAATTGTAGGACAGATTCTTAATTCAATAGATGATGAAACACTTGGAAATACAGAAATATCAAAACCTGGCGCACTGGTAATACAATACAGAGACTATCGTATCGCAATCACAAGACCGCCATTTTCTGAACTTTTAGAGATTACAATTGTCCATCCTATCAAGCAAATGGCGTTGGAAGACTATAACATATCCGAAAAACTAATGGCTCGCTTTGCAAAACAAGCAGAAGGTATTTTGATATCAGGCGCGCCAGGATCTGGAAAAAGTACACTTGCATCTGGAATCGCAAATTTTTATAATCGAAATGGAAAGATTGTCAAAACATTTGAATCTCCCCGTGATCTGCAGGTCGATCCTGGGGTCACTCAGTATACTAGACTAGATGGAAGCTTTGAAAACTCCGCAGATGTATTACTTTTGGTTAGACCAGATTATACCATATTTGATGAAGTGAGAAGGCGAGAGGACTTTAGAATTTTTAGTGATCTTAGACTGACAGGAGTTGGAATGGTTGGTGTAGTTCATGCAAATACACCGTTAGATGCAATTCAAAGATTTATTGGGAAAATTGAACTAGGTATCATTCCAAGCATATTGGATACCGTGGTATTTGTAAAAGATGGGCGGATTACCAAGGTATACGAATTAGAATTTAAAGTAAAAGTTCCATCAGGAATGGTAGAACAAGACTTAGCAAGACCAGTAATTGATATTTGTGATTTTGAGAATGGTGAGTTGGAATATGAAATCTATACATTTGGTGAAGAGAACGTCATCATGCCAGTATCCAAAAAAAACAAGAAAAACGGAATGGAGCTACTGGCAGAAAAAGAAATTATTGATATGATACGAAGATTTGATCCAAATCCAAAAGTTGAATTCTTGAATGAATCAAGTATCAGGGTGTTTGTTTCAAAAGAATCAATCCCAT
Source organism: uncultured Candidatus Nitrosopelagicus sp. (assembly GCA_964455405.1). Classification (GTDB taxonomy): domain Archaea; phylum Thermoproteota; class Nitrososphaeria; order Nitrososphaerales; family Nitrosopumilaceae; genus Nitrosopelagicus. The sequence continues at coordinate 4,763 of CAYVWD010000089.1, forward strand.
CCATAATTGGAAGAAACGGTACCACAATCAAAAATCTTGAAAATGAATTAAACTTACACATTGATGTAGAAGAGGTAAATACTAACTCACCTTCATCTGGTTTTGAGTTATCATTCGGTTTTTCAGAATCCAGAACAGCGTTGGTTCTAGATGTTGGTAGAGAACATTCTGGTAGTATGGCAGAAATTTTCGTTAATAATAAATTCCTATTTCCATCAAAAATAAATAGAAAGGGCCACATAAAGATCCTAAAACGATCGTCGGAAGGAAAAGCGTTTTCAAGGGATGTAAGCTCTAAAAACGATATTGAAATTTTTCTTAAAAATCGTTAAAGCCTTCAGTAAATTTTGGGTTTGATTTTAGAAATGTGACAAATTTTCTTAGCTGCTTAATCGTCTTTGGATTTAGATGATGTTCAATTCCTTCAGCATCTTGATTTGCAATATCCCTTCCAATTCCCAAAATTTCAAAAAACTCTAATATGATACTGTGTTTCTGGCGTATTGCCTCTGCTATCTGATTACCTTTTTTGGTTAAATTAATTCCATGATATTTTTCATACTCTAAGTACTCATTTTCATCTAAACGTTTTAACATCTTTGTAACACTAGGTGCACTAACATTCATGTAGCGAGATATATCTAATGTTGTAGCATAACCTTTCATATCAACTAGTTCAGCTATAACCTCTAGATAATCCTCCACTCTGCTAGAATCTGGCTTTTCAGATTTATGTGCCGCCTTAATTGATTCTAGTCTTCTTGATGATTTTTTATTCAATATATCTAGTGAGACATTCTTTGATATAAATTTCAAATTTTTGTTATAAAATCTTGACTCGAATGTAACTGATTTTAATCACTAAAGATTAACTATTTTTTTCATGACTATTCAAAAATGTCAGACGAATTAGAACAAAAAATTAAGCAACTTAAACTGATGGCTGAATCAGCAAAACGTCGTTCAAACCTTTATTCTGGCATATCAAGTTTGAATGATAAAAATACCGCAAAATCACTAGGCTCATTAAATCGAGCATCAGCACCTGGAAAGAAAATGCAGAAACTTGGATTTATCATGTTATGGATTCCTGAACCAACTGGAGTTACATGTGCTGTGGGTGGACCAATGATATTAGCTGGACGCTACTTAGAAAAGAAGTACAATGGTACCACACTCAAAGATATAGGAGAGCAGACAAAAAACACCATTACATCAATTAACAATTTCAAAATATAATATAACCCTCTTAGTTTTTATCATGTTTGAAATGCCATAATTCATGCCAACACGATTACAGGTTTTAATACCAATTGGAGTTGCTGCTGTCATTGTTGGTGTTGCAGGAATCATTTCAATGCCATCTGAAGTAAAATTAGAACAAGTTGATTTTCCAATAGGGACCATAAAACTGGACGAAAATTATTTAGAGGTTCAAATTGCAGATACCGAACCACGTAAAATGCGTGGATTGATGTTCCAAGATGCTTTACCATATGATCAAGGAATGCTATTCGTATTTGATGAACCAGGAGAGAGATCCATGTGGATGCTAAATATGCAATTTCATCTTGATATAATCTGGTTTGATGAAAAAGGAAATGTGGTAGAAATTAAAACAAATGTGGCACCATGTATGACAGCACTAGAAGTGATGAGTTGTGATTCTAAAGATGTATCATCGAATGGAGCACAATATGTACTTGAAGTCACATCAGGTTTCGTTGATAAATTCGCTATTAATAGTGATTCGAAATTTGAAATAATTTCAATCTAACAGTTTCTCAATTTGTTTGAAATTTGTAAGCTTTGCATTTAAAAAAGATTGCTTGTTTGATATGATGATAAGTTTGGATATTTTGCAAATCGCAGAAGAAAATTTTCTTATTACATTTAGTATTGTTTTTGGAATCGGGTTATTACAGGGATCAATCTTAGCGAGGGGAATAAGGAAAAAATTTCCCAGATTGAAGAAGTACGCAAAAGGAATATCTATTATTTTATTAATTTTATTTGCAATTAACGCATCAGGCAATATTTCCAAATTTGCGGAGCCAACAAAAGTTTCAGTCACTGAGTTTGAGATTCCAGAAACACCAGAAGGCGTATTTACAATTTTAATTAATTTATTAGGATTAAATGCTGGAGTGATAGCTGTTATTGGGATATTTGTAACAATATCATTAATACTAATCTTCAAATTTGCAGACATTTCACCAATTGCTAGATATTTTATATTTACGATTAGTATTATTGTATTAATTGTTTCATTACTTGGTAAGTTTACAGATTATGTACCAACAGTTTTTCAAATAATTTTGTACTCCATATATCAATTAGGTCTCACAATTGGAATGTTTTTAGTAATGAGAAGAAAAATTGATGACCAATTAAAAGAACTTGGATAATTTACTCATAATAATTTTTTTAGTCCAGCACATCTATTACGAATTGTAACTTCTGTTACACCTGATGCATCTGAAATATTTTTTTGTGTTGTACTTCCACCAGTTGTTATACAAGCAAGATACAATGCAGCAGCGGCTAATCCCATAGGATCCTTTCCTGCAACCATTCCAATTTTTTTAGCTTTGTTTAGTAGTTCAATGGCTTTTCGTTTAGTCTTTTCACCTAATCCAGCTTCACTAGCAATTCTTGAAACACCGTTAACAGGATCGGCGATAGGAACTTTAAGATCCAATTCTCTAAAGATCAATCTGTAGCAGCGAGCAACATCTTTTCTTCTAACGTTTATTCCATCAGCAACATCATCAAGTGTTCTGGGTGTTTCTGCATCTCTACAAGCGGCATATACACATGATGCAACTAAACCGTGAATTGATCTTCCTTTAACTAATTTTTTTTCATTTGCCTTTCGATAGATATACGCAGCTTTTTCAATAACACTATCTGATAATGATAATTTATCTTTGAGTTTATCCATTTCGCTAAGTGCCTGTCTCAAATTTTTATCTGACGAAGACTTCACTTGCGATCGAGTATTCCATGTTCTCAATCTATCAATAGATTTCTTCATTGTAGATGACAGTGGTTTTCCTGTTGCATCTTTGTTTGTGGGACTAATAGTAGTTGATAATCCCATATCATGTATGGTGATTGATGTACCTGCACCAACTCTACTTTTTGTATCACCATCATTTGCAAAAGATCTCCACTCAGGACCTCCAGATTCCCTATTTTCAGAGATTACAATTCCACACATACTACAAACCAACTCACCAGAATCATTATCTAAAACAAGAGATGATTTATTACATGATGGACATTTTTCTAAATTTGCCAATTTCGATGTATAATTTTCATTTTTTGACTTTTAAATGCTTATTCACCATTTAAACTGGGTAATCGTATGAAACACGCGTAATTTTAATAAGTATTTTTATCGAAGGATATTTTAGAATAATTCTTGGCTAAGAAAAAACAACCAAAAGTGGTTGGTTTAGAAGTTCTCAAAAAAAACGGTCTCAATGTTGAGAAGCTTATCAAGGAGTTGATAACAAATGCATCAGTAGAGTTTACAGCTTATTATTATTTTACTAATTTAAGAATGCATTGCACTGGAATGGAGGGTGAGGGTATCAAAGGTGTAATAGAAGATGCAAGACTGGAAGATCTGAGTCACTTTGAATCATGTCTTGAGCGGATCTATCAACTAGGCGGAAGTATACCTAATGATGCACAAGCGTTTATCAAGATGTCTGGATGTGAATTTCTACAATTACCGCGTAATCCCACAGATCTAAAATCAATTCTAGAAAAATGTCTTAAGGCAGAGCAAGGTGCAATTGTGAATTGGAATAGAGTATGTAATATGACATACAATAAAGACCCTGCAACATATGATATAGCTAAAGATATTCTTATGGAAGAGATTGAACATGAAAGCTGGTTTTTGGAATTGTTATATGGCAGACCATCAGGACATATGAGGAGAAAATTTCCCGGTGAAAGACCACATACGCAGAAGCATTCACGAGCACTTGGATAAATTTATTTTTTTCATGTTATTTGTTTAGAATTTTAAATTAATATTCACTCATCTAAACATCCAACAGACAGTATGCATAGTTTGTTTCTTTGATCGTTGGATACATAATACTCTCTTTGTTCGTGGTGTGCATCAATCCAATTCCATGCCCTAATTCATGTGTCATAATTGTTTCAACAGTGTCTATTTCAAATAATTGGAAACTCCCATCACATCCGTATCCACCTAATGCAACTTCTATCACACCCTTTCCAAGGTTGGCATGTCCTAGTACGTTTTGACCAATATCACGCACTACCCATGTAACCCATAGATTTGCACCATCTCGTGTGTTCGTAGTAACAAAGTGGACTTTCACCTTTTTTCCATCATTTGCTTCAAGCGACATATCTTCCCAGTATTTGAATGAGTTTACGAGAGTACCAACATGGTCTAATGGTAGTCCATGTGGCTGTTTATTTATGTAAACTTTGTATTCTAAATGATATATGTTATCCACGAGAATAAATTGTGGATCTGGAAAGCTTTTGTTACCCATTGCAATTTGTTGATCAAGATTCCATTTTGCATAATCTCTTAGGAATTTTTTTATGACATCACTACTTGGATTAGGATATTCTATGTAGCGTTTATCATCATTAACGGCTTTTTCAACCCTATCTAAATACCTCTCAAATTGCCAACGATTTCGATCAGCAATTTTTTTTGCTTCATCACCCATGGGAAGAATTGGAATTTCAACATTTAGCAACCCAGTTTCTATCAGAAATTGAATAGATGCTAAAAATTCAGCATCGGCAATTTTACCATTAGCCCACCACCCAGCAGTGTTTTTTACCCAAAGTGGAACCTCCTCAACTAAATTAATTTTAAAAATTTCTGGTTTATCAACTTCATTATAGGGATATTTTGTTACAGTTTTCTCTGCCAAAGTTCTATAATTAATAACAACATTATTTTCTGGTGCTATTGTATATGCATCATCAAAATATTTTTTTGCTTCTTTATATTCACCAAAATTACCAAACCCTACACCCATACCGATAAGCGCTGAGAGATTATCTGGCTCTTTTTCTAAAACCTTGTAAAGCTCTTTCATTGATTGCTTATGCCGTTCCAAATTACTAAGTGCAATACCTTTCATTAATAACGCATCAATATTTTCAGGTGAAATTGATAATATTTCATCGTAAACATCTATCGCTTCCCTCAGATCACCATTTTCTAGATGTTTATTAGCTGTTTTGAATAATATGGATGTATTAGTACTATCTGCAATTACTGAACTGCTAATAGATGATAAAAATAATATACAGACCAGAAATACAAACAAAATCGTATTATATTTTTTCATTAGAAATAACTAATAATTTTCTAAATTAAGCCTATCTACGAACTCATCTAACTTAATTTTCTAAAAGTAAATTACAATTCTTTATACAGATAAATGCAATTTCGGTTGTCTGCTCCATTCCAAAACGGTTGGGAACAATTCCTACTCGGTATACCATCTCTTCATCATATGGAATATCAAACTGTGTTGTAACTGTAACTGGTTTATCTTGTTCAAGTTCAACAACAGATAATTCAGGTATACCATACCCAACAAATGAGGCTGGCCATTTTTTATCATTAATATCATATATATGGAATTCACCACCAGTTACCTTAACAATTGCTTCTCCTTTATTTTCAGCAGTAATTTGTATTTGAAAATAAGTGTGATCTGGTTTTTCTTTTGTGGGATCCATAATTCCAAATTCTTCAATCTGTTTTTTTTCCCATTCTTTTCTATCTTGTGTTTTTTCTAGAAAGTCATAATTTGCCACGTATTGAACATCAAAATTTACGGTGCCAATCATAATTGGTTCACCCCACGAAGACACTTTTACATCTCTAAATGATTCTTCACCGTAAAAGAAGAATGCTAGACCAATTGATACAATAACTCCTGCAATTACTAATATTCCACCAATTTTGATCAAAGTAATCATTTACCCCAATAATATTTTATAATTAAATGTGTCAGTTTGATTTACTGCATCCACATTTTGTATAAATCACTTTGAATTCCCCATCCACTTTTACATTATGTGACATGGGTTTTTGACAGTATCTACATTCTGTAAACCCATGATATTCCTCTATCTGGATTTTTTTTGTAATCCATTTTTTATTTTTCTCACTCCATTCAACAGAGTCAATTTCTTTTGGACTATCCAAGATTATACGCCTAGAATAAGTTCTAATAGTATTTTATACATAACCAATTTTTATCATTTTATGAAGGCAGCTGTAGTTAAGGGTGATTCAGAAATCGAGGTTAAAAATTTTGACGTACCTGCATTATCACCAAATGACATTCTTGTAAAAATGCAAACTTGTGGAATATGTGGATCTGATGTTGAGAAAGTATTTGGCAAGTATGGTCAACCATCAATGAGATTAGGACATGAACCTGCAGGAATAATTACACAGATTGGTAGTGACGTTCAAAATTTCAAAATCGGCGATCGGGTTTTTACACACCATCACGTTGCATGCTATTTACCAGATTGTCATGAATGCAGTCATGGAAATGAAACAATGTGTGAAAAATATTACAAGTCAAATCTAAACCCATGTGGTCTGTCTGAAGAGTATGTTGTTCCAGGATGGAACGTGTTACATGGAGGTGTCTTAAAAATTCCAGATAGTATGACATTTGATGAGGCTGCAATGATTGAACCATTGGCATGTTGTATTCGGACTTGGTCAAAATTTCATTATAAAAAAAATGACTCACTTGCTGTATTAGGAATTGGATCAACTGGCATGATGCATATGTTACTTGCAAAACTAAAAGAATTCTCAAAAATTTTCTGTATAGATCTAAATGATTTTCGATTAGACTTTGCAAGAAAATTTGGTGTTGAATCAATTCGCTCTGATGATGACACTCTTTTTCAGACAGTGTTAGATTCAACTGAACAGCGTGGTGTCGATATTGTAATTATTGCAACAGGTAATTTACAAGCGCTAACTCAAGCAATTGAGATTGTAAGAAAGGGTGGAACAATTGTGATGTTTGGGGTTCCTAACAAAGATGATAGAATTGAAATTGATATGAGTGTAGTTTATTCTAAAGAGATTTCAATTGTTACAACATATGCTGCATCTGACATAGACACAAAAAATGCATTGGATTTGATATCGTCAGGAAAGGTTGATGTTAAATCATTGATCACACACAAGTATTCATTAATTGATTCCCAAAAGGCGTTTGAGCATGCAAAGTCTGGTGAAGAAGCAATGAAGATCATTATAGAAAATTAGCAAAAGGCTTAAGAACGGCGTTTTCACGAAAAAGTATAAAATGGATTGGGGATTACAGAACAGACTATCACGAATTATTCTTAGGACTAATAATCGTGCATTAATGCTAGCCGTTGATCATGGGTATTTTCTGGGACCAACAGAGAAACTTGAAGTTCCAAAGAAAACAATTGCACCATTACTGAAATACTGTGATTCCTTAATGATTACACGTGGCGTCCAGCGTACATCAGTCGATGCTAAATACCCTGTACCAATCGTCTTACGAGTTTCTGGAGGAACAAGTATAATAGGTGATGATCTATCAAACGAAGAAATAACAACTAGCATTAAAGATGCAATACGATTAAACGCCAGTGCTGTTGCAATGTCAATTTTTGTTGGTTCAAAACATGAAAAACAAACAATTGTTAATCTTGGTAAACTTGTTAATGAAGCAGAAGAATATGGAATTCCAGTTTTGGCTGTAACTGCAGTTGGTAAAGATATGGTAAGAGATGCAAGATATCTGTCATTGGCTTGTAGAGTTGCTGCAGAACAGGGTGCCCATATTGTCAAGACATATTTTTGTGAAGGTTTTGAAAAAGTTGTTCAATCATGCCCAGCACCAATAATTATTGCCGGTGGGAAAAAAATACCAGAAAAGGACGCATTAAAATTAACATATGATGCTCTAAAAGCCGGTGCAGTAGGCGTTGACATGGGAAGAAACATCTGGCAATCAGAGAACCCAGTTCCAATGATAAAAGCTGTACGAGCAATAGTTCATCAGAATTTTACTGTTGACGATGCGTGGAAATTATACATAAAGTTATGTAATGAAAACACATCTAATCAAAACAAACCAAATCAAAACAAACCAAATCAAAACAAACCAAATCAAAACAAACCAAAACAAAACA
>CAYVWD010000090.1:0-6489 GCA_964455405.1 uncultured Candidatus Nitrosopelagicus sp.
GTCTCTTACTTGGATATACAATAGATTCTCGTAACGCATTTTTTGCATCATCCAAACCAATTACTTCAATCCATTTTACATCTGGTTTTTCTTTTAAAATCATATCTTCTAAATCATCATTAGATTTTCCATTTGGTTGGATTCTAGCTAATGCCTTTTTTTGTTCTTCAGGCGTTGCATTAGGATCTACAACAGGTTCAACATTACCTGCGCGTGTATTTCTTAGATCTTTTATTCGTCCTTGATATTTTTGCATTCTCTCAGTATAAATTCGATTTAACTTACTGTCAGGATATAACCTCATCAATTTCATCAATGTGTCAGATGCATTTTGATATCCTGATATGGCCATACCTATTGCTCCCTGTGAATCTGCTTTTATTGCATCAGCTGCATATTTGCTAGCGCTGTTCTCTAATTCTTGTGGTGCCATACTCATCTTATTTCACTATATGAATCAGTGAAGATTTCAGTAGGTATTCCCATGAGTAAATTGCTATCGTAAAGTAGGTGAAATTTATTCAACTGATTAGGTGTGTTCGTGCCTACTAATCAGTTAGAAAATTCAACAATCATGCTAATTTCTATAGTAGAATTTAACGGTAGACTTGGAACACCAATGGCAATTCGTGAGTGTTTTCCAGAATCACCAAATATACTAAAGAGTAAATCTGATGCAGGGTTGATTATTTTTGGATGCTCTGAAAAATCTGATGTTGAATTCACAAATCCAGAAATCTTAATGATTTTTGTAATTTTTTCTAAAGAACCAAAATAGGAATTCAGTTGTGATAAACCATTGATTACACATAATTTAGCAGCCTCTTGAGCAGATTTTATTGATTGGTCGTCTGGCACTTTTCCAGAAAACACAATTCTTCCGTCCTTGATTGGTATTTGACCTGAAACATATGCAATGTTTCCAGTTGTTGTCACTGGTACATAAGAACCGGCGGGATCTGGTGGAATGGGTAATATAATGCCATTCTCTTTTAGTTTTTCTTCAATCATGAGTATTATTTATCGAGTGCAGAATTTAATGCGGTTATGAACTTAGTTATCTTAGATTTTGGTATTGATGCACCACATGCTTTGTCATGTCCACCACCTGACCCACCAAACTCGGTCGATAATTTATTCACAAGTTTTCCAAGGTGGATTTTACATGTTTTAGAACCTCTTACTGAAACTGCGTAAATTCCATAATCCGTACGTTCTTTGTAAGCGACACCAACTTCTTTACCTGACAAGCCTAGTACAAAATTAACTGCACCACTTGCACCTGAATCAGTGATTTCCATATAACCAAGATTTTTTTTAATCTTTAGTGACTTTTTGACTTTGGACATGATTTCTGCTAATTTACCGACTTGGATCTGTGCAAACTCAAATGTATTTGGAATATCATGAGGGTATTTTGATTCACTTAATTCGTCTACAAGGTAAAGCAAATAATCAGGATCTTTCTGGTGTCCAACTATGTTGTATGTTAACACAGTGGCATTAATCAATGCAAACTGTCTGTCAAAAAGCTGTAATAATTTTGAAGCTAATGGTCTGTCTTCCATATAGTCTGTTATTGCTGCACATGCTGCAATAAATGCAGAATGATCATTTAACTTATTTTTGAATGCATCATAGACTTGAACCGTTGTGCATTCATTGGTATCATGAATAACTTTGACATTATTTTTTTCTAATTGTTTTATAATCTTTTTATCAAGATCATGATGATCAATGTATGTTACTTTGACTTTTTTCTCTCTTAGTGTTGATAAAAGTTCAACAAACTCTAACTCATTTTTTTTATTTAAACCAAGATCGCAAATAAAAAGATGTTTTAATGTATCATCATCTCTTAATGGTTCCATTGCATCCATCATCCCAGGATAATCCACAAGTATTGTATCACCGCCATATGCATGTTTTATTAATGCTGCAGAGCTTATTCCATCAGCGTCTTCCTCATGTGATACACACACAGTTTTTGTTTTAATAGATTTCACTACCATATTTCAAATCAAGATGATTTTTTGTTTCCCTCATTTAAACCAAAAAATAAAAATTCACTTGGTTTTCGGAATGATTTTCTTTTGATCACGCTGTTTTTTCAAAATTGTTGTGTAAATATCATATATTGTATTTCCACTTAACTGATTCTCCAAATCATATTTTTGAACCATTTTCAAGAATTCTGGCGATGCATTAAGAATTTCTCTATCTACATGCTTCATTACATCTCGTTCCGACTGTGACATGAAATTTAATGAAAAATAATGCTTTATGCAACATAGTTGGTAGATTAGACTAATTAGTGAATTTATTCGTTAGTGGTGTGTTTGAAAATTTAAAAGGATTCAGCCATAAAAGAAAGTATGGAAACAAAGAATGTTGGTCTTAGAGATATTCCAGTAGCTGATACAAAAATATCATTCATCGATGGTGAAAAGGGTAAACTGATTTATCGTGGATATGACATTTTAGATCTCACAAAAAATTCCAATTTTGAAGAAACGTGTTTTTTACTTCTCTATGATCATCTTCCAACACGTAAAGAATTCGATGAATTTAAGAAAAATCTACGTGATTCACGACCGATTGCAGTTCAAATGCAAAAAAATATGAAAAATTGGCGTAAAGATGCTGATCCAATGGATGTGCTTCAAGCATTTGTTGCAGCACTTGCAGGGTATTACAATGAAGAAGGTACTGCAAAAGAGGTTAGCTATCAAAGAGCTATAAATTTAATCGCCAAAATTCCAACAATTATTGCAAGTTGGAACCGCATAAGAAATAATGGTGAACCAATTCAACCTGAACCTAGCCTCAGCCATTCGGCAAATTTTCTTTACATGTTGAAAGGCGAAAAGCCGGATAAGGAATTGGAGCGTATTTTTGAGGTCTGTTTGATACTACATGCAGATCATACGTTTAATGCTTCAACTTTTGCCGCAAGAGAAGTTGCATCCACACGTGCACATATGTATTCTGCGGTAAGTGCTGCAGTTGGTGCATTAAGTGGTGAATTACATGGCGGTGCAAATTTTGAAGTTATGAAAATGTTACTAGATATTAAAACACATGAGAATGTTAAAGGTTGGGTGAAGCAAAGGATTGAGTCAGGAGAAAGGATTATGGGGATGGGTCATGCAGTTTACAAGACAGTGGATCCTAGATCAATGATTCTAAAAGAATTATCAAAAAAATTATCTAAAAAAACCTCTATGCCTTGGTTTGAGATTACAGAAAAAGTGGAAAATGTTACATCCAGTCTGATGAAACAGAAAAAAGGTTCTGATATATTTCCAAATGTTGATCTTTACAGTGCATCAGTGTATTACATGCTAGGAATACCAATGGATTTGAACACGCCTATATTTGCTATATCACGTGTTGCTGGTTGGTCTGCACATGTAATTGAGGAAAGATTCGCTGAGGCAGCACCAAAACCAATGTTGTATAGACCCAAGGCTACATACGTTGGTAAGTATGAAGGACCACAAGGTTGTAAATTCATTCCAATTGATAGCAGATAATCAATTTCTTGTTTTTAACCAAGTTTTGGCTTTTGAATTTATATCATGTTTATACAATACTTCAAAAACCATGTCATAAAATGTAATACCTTTTTTTTGTGCTTGTGAATCAAGCCATTTTATACCATCTGCTAACTCAGGATCATATTCAGAGAAATCCACAAGTTCATCAACCATTTTCCTGAAAAAACTATGTGATTTTATCATGAACTCGATTTATGAATTGATCATTAAGACCAGAATTCAAATTATATTGATAAAGCACTACTTTTTGGTTGACATATGGAGCATGAACTTTTTTTTGATGGAACTATATCAGAATATTCATGGTCAATAAAGACTGAAGGTAAGACTGCAAATCAGATTCGAGAACATCCACCGGCATACCTATCAGGTGGAAAACTGGATGTCAAGAATAATCTAGAATCCAAATTCATTTCACTACATGTTGGAATTTACTGGGGTCTGGGTGTTTTCATCATAAAAGATTCTGACACTGTAAACGTAATGTGTGATTCAGAAGAAATGTATAATATCCTTATTCAAAAGGCAGATACAAATGATCAAATAATCAATGACAAAATTCACTTTATTAATCAATTAACAGAACACCGAAATCTCAAAATTAGTTTTAAGCTAATAAAACCAGAAAGTAATATTGCGACAGAGTATTTATCTTCCAAAGATGATAATATAGCAGCTCGTGACTCTAGAGATTTCGTTTGATGATAATTCCTACATCATTCATATTTGTATGAGTTGGTCCTGTTTTTATCAATCCACCGAATTTTTTATAAAAACCAAAGGAATTGTTATTTTTTAAATAAGATTCAAATGGTGATACATGTTTACTTGACATAATTGCACCTGCAAATTGTGTGTTACCATCAATCCCATCCGTGGAAAGTGATGAAATTATAAAATTATTGTTTTTCTTTAATCCCTTAAGTAATAATAAAACAAGTTCCTGATTTCTCCCACCTTTACCGTTACCAGTAACTTTAACAGTGGTCTCACCACCAAAAATTAAACATGTGTTTTTTGTATTTGTAATTTTTTTTATCAGTTTTTTTGCAGCAATTTTTACATCTGTATTAATATCATGAATAATACTTACATCATAATTCATACTTTTTGATTTCTCTTTCATTGCAAGAAGGCACTTTCTATTATTTGCAATTACAATGTTTTTAATAATTGGTTTTTTTGGTGTTTCAGAAAATTTTTTCTTTCTACCCATTTCTAAAACACGTATCACATTTTTTGGAACTTTGCCTTGGATTTTATATTTTTTAAGAATTCTTAATGCATCTGAAAATGTGGTGTCATCAGCAAATGTTATGCCAGATGAAATTGAACTTAAATCATCACCGATTACATCGGACATAACTAATGAAATTCCTGTACAATTCATTTTTTGTAATATCTTACCACCCTTAATCTCTGATAGGTGTTTTCTGACACATGAAATCTCATTAATATTTGCGCCCGAATGGATTAGTACGTCATTTACAACAATTTTTTGTGAGAGTGAAATTCCCATTGGCTGTGAAATCAATGCAGAGCCACCTCCAGAAATTAAAAAAATTATGAAGTCATTTTTTTTCGTATTTGAAACCAGTTTTTCCAAGTATTTTGCTGCTGTGACACTTTGTTTATTTGGTAATGGATGACTAGATCTGATAAATCTAATTTTTTTGTTAGAGAAAACTGGTTTGTGATTTGATGGCATTACTACTAACCCATGTTGAAAATCTACTTTTTTGGATACAAATTTTGCCATGGTGTCAGATGCTTTCCCAATAGCAATAATGTAGACATTACCAAACTTTTTCAGATTAATTGTAGACTTTTTAATTTTAATTCTATTTTTTGAAAAAAATGGTTTTAAACAACTTTCAGGATCCGCAGCTCTTATACCCTCATTCAAAATTTTAATTGAATCTAGATATTCTACATGTTTTGAAAGTGTAGAATGGTTTTTTATCATTTCTTTATTCATAATGAAAATAACTTAAGGGTTTTTAGACTGAAGGTATAAAAAAGAGAAAAAATCCATGTGTTCATGGATACGGTTTTACTTCCAAAAAAGATTGAGTTTGGCGATAATGCATTGTCTGAAGCTGAATACCCAAAAAATGCTCTAGTTGTTACAACTACTCCACCAGAACTTTCTAGTAAATGGTTAGACAGAATGGGAATTCAGGACTACATGTTATTTGATAAGGTCACTCCAGAACCTTCTATTGATGATGTTAATAATCTGATATCTGAATACAAAGCAAAAAATCCTTCAGTCTTAATTGGTCTAGGTGGTGGAAGTTCTCTTGACGTTGTAAAATATTCAGCGGCAGAATTTGGAGTAGAGAAAATTTTAATTCCTACAACATTTGGTACTGGAGCTGAAATGACAACTTATTGTGTGCTGAAATTTGATGGAAAGAAAAAGTTACTTCATGAAGATAGATTCCTTGCAGATAGAGCTATAATTGATTCGTATTTCATGGATGGTACTCCTGAGCAAATTCTTAAAAACTCAGTCTGTGATGCTTGTGCGCAAGCTACAGAAGGATATGATAGCAAGCTTGGAAATGATCTAACACGAACCCTATGCAAGCAAGCATTTGACGTTTTACATGACGCAATAATGAATGACAAACCTGAAAATTATCCATATGGATCTATGTTGTCAGGTATGGGATTTGGTAATTGCTCAACCACACTAGGTCATGCATTATCATATGTTTTCTCAAATGAGGGAGTTCCTCATGGCTATTCATTGTCATCATGTACAACTGTTGCACACAAACATAACAAATCAATATTCTATGACAGATTCAAAGAAGTTATTGAAAAATTGGGATTTGATAAAATGGAACTAAAAGCTGATGTGAATGAAGCTGCTGACGTCGTTATGACTGATAGAGGTCACCTGGATCCTAATCCAATACCA
>CAYVWD010000091.1:0-8095 GCA_964455405.1 uncultured Candidatus Nitrosopelagicus sp.
TTTTGACTAGTTAGACCTTATATTACAAAATTCATTTTGATTAATATGACAAAAATCGGAGACGCAAAACGAAAACTTCATGGAATGGTTACTGGTAGACCGGATAATTTTTCCTGGCTCATTGAAAACAAACTTGCAGGAAGTGCCATTCCTACATCAAAAGATGAAATCAATTGGCTACAAGAACAAGGCGTTAAATCCATTGTCACTATAAGAGAAGAGCCATTAGATGAAAATTGGGTTGAGAAAATGAAGTATCTTCACGTTCATTCAAACGATATGGGTGTTCCAGAATTTAACGATCTGGTTTCAGCAACTGATTTTATTCACAGAAGAATTACAGAGAACGAACCGGTAATGGTTCATTGTCTTGCTGGCTTGGGTCGCACTGGAACAATTCTCGCATGTTATCTGATCAAATATGAAAATATGTCAGCAGATGCTGCAATAGAAAAAATACGGGAAGAGAGACATGGTTCAATTCAATCATTTTCACAAGAAGAGATAATTTTTAGATTTGAAGAATTTGTAAGAGAATAACTATTCTGGAATAGACTCAGATACCAACTTTCCATCTACCACCTTGATTTTCAAAAATTTATCATCCTTGAAAACTAAAGTCATACCACCTTCTTCATCAGGATCTTTTACCTCCACCAAATCCTGCATTCTAATTCCATCAAACTTTACCATCAGACTCACTCCGGAATAGAAACAGTTTCTATTTTTCCATCTACAACTTTAATAAACATAAATCTATTATCTTTGAAAATTATTGTCATTCCACCCTCCTTATCTGGCTCCTCAACTTCTAAAACCGGTTGTCCCAACAATCCATCATATTTTGCCATAATGTGATTTCTCCTGCATAACTAACTAATAATTATTTCAATCTCTTTTGATTTATTTTTTGTATCTCCTTTTTCTATATAGGAATGCGTTTGCCATGAGGCAGATGTTTCAGCGCTGATCTTATGACTGCCAGCTCCAAGCTCCGAAGCTTTGAAAGTACACGGCTCATTAAAATCAAAAAACTCTTGCCTAACTTCTTCCTCTGTTAATCAAATAAATGGTTCAAAATTCTTTGCAACCTGAACCCATATTCTTCTTTCTTTCATTGGATTTACAAGTTTTGGATTTCGAGTCCAGAAAATTGAAGCTTTTCTATAACTGTCAATTGGTTTACCAAGATCATGTTTACGCAAACCACTCTTTGACAATTTAACACCATATTTGAGTTTGATAGTGTTATCATTTTGGTTATATGCATCTGTCCAGTTTTTCTCAGTAAAAGAGTCCCTTATACCACCGGTTATTGAAAATTTTACATAAATCGTAATATCATCATCTAGTGAAAATTTGTCTTTGGACTTGTCCAACTGCATATTTGATATGGAAGTTTCCGGCATCAATGACATTGATTTATATCCACAATAAGTTCTTTTTTGATTAAATGAATGTAGAACTTGTTAATTCTAATTCAAAAGAAGCCAACGTCTCCATTAAAGATGGGGATATAGGCACAATGTACATTATTCAGCACGAACTCCTCAAAAACAAAGAAATCGATTTTGCTGGTGTAATAATGAAACATCCATCAACCAACGAGATTTGGATGAGAGTTAATTCCAAAAGTAATCCTGTTTCACAGATTTCTGCCTCTACCGATTCGGCAATTGCTGCAGTAAATAATCTCAAAAAGATTGTCTCTTCTCAGATCAAGTGAAAAAGATAAATGAAATTTTGTCCAAAATGTGATGTTAGACTAAAGAAAGATTCAGGCAGTTCTATTCTTTCATGTCCTAAATGCAATTACACTGAAGGACAAGAATCAGAAATCCAGAATGAAATTTCTGAAGAAGAAGCAAAATCAGATTTTCTAGTACTAGATGAAAACGATGGAAAAGATGTTATGCCAACAATAGAAATTGAATGTGAAAAATGTGGTAATAACAAAGCAGTTTGGTGGATGTTACAAACTAGAAGTGCAGATGAACCAACCACACAGTTTTATCGTTGCACAAAATGTGAACATACATGGCGAAATTACGCATAAAGTTAAATTTTGCACTAATTGTATGTGATTGATTTGGTTTTTTCAGCAAAAACATCAGGTTCAGAAGAATGGAAGGCAGTCATTTCGGCAGTATCTACACTAGTCGAAGAAGCCACGTTTGAAGCTACGGTAGAAGGGATCTCTTTTCGAGGAATGGATCCTTCTCACGTTGCATTAATTGATATCAACTGGCCAAACTCAGCCTTTGAAAAATACGAGTGTGATGGAGATATTAAATTTGGAGTTAGAATTGATGAATTCTCAAAACTCATCAAGCGTGCAGATAAAAGTAATGCAATTGAGATAAACATTTCAGATGATAATATGCTACTAGTGACCATAGGTAAGAATAAAAAATATAAAATGAGATTGATTGAAAGTTCTGCCTCTGACACACCTCTTCCAAAAATACCATATGATTCAAAAATATCATTAACAACTTCAACATTTGATAAGATTCTAGGTGATGTTCAGGTAGTCTCTGACTATCTTACAGTAAATGCAACAGAATCACAGGCTGAATTTTATGGCAAGGGCGATTCTGGCGAAGTGAATATTGTATTGGAAAAAAATAAGGATGAATTAACCGAACTTGATGTCAAAGCAGACGGCTCTGGTACATACAGTCTAGAATATCTTAATCCAATTGTCAAGGCAGTAGGTGCTAGCGTGGAGACAATAACATGCGAATTTTCATCAGCTAAGCCATTACGAATTGAATTCAAAGTAGCTAATCTAGGCAGAATTCACTTTTACTTGGCACCAAGAGTTGAAAGTTAAGAATTTTAAGAGTAGAAATACAGGTGAAACTGATTTGAAAATTGTAATAAAATTTGGTGGAACTTCTCTTGCCACAGTCAAAGACATAAAGAATGTAGTAAAAACAGTTAGCACTCTATCTAATAAAAATAAGTTAGTGGTTGTCTGTTCTGCAGTTGACGGGATTACAGACGAACTAATAAAAATTTCAAAAGAAATACAAAAAGATAATAAAAAAGAGGCAAACAGAATATTAGCAAGGATTTCTCAAAAACATAAACAATATTCAACT
Source organism: uncultured Candidatus Nitrosopelagicus sp. (assembly GCA_964455405.1). Taxonomy (GTDB): domain Archaea; phylum Thermoproteota; class Nitrososphaeria; order Nitrososphaerales; family Nitrosopumilaceae; genus Nitrosopelagicus. The sequence goes on from CAYVWD010000091.1 coordinate 3,108, forward strand.
CATCTGGTAAATAATTCAAAAATCCAAAAAGCACTATTAGACAAAACACAATTAGATTTGACGGAATTAGAAAAATTAGTAAACGGTCTTATTTTGCTAGGCGAAGTAACTCCACGCTCTTATGATTATTTAATTTCTTTTGGTGAAAGACTATCAATTAATTTGGTCTCGTTTGCATTACAAGAAACAAAGAATAAATCAATACCACTTACTGGTAAAGAAGCAGGAATAATTACTGATTCCAATTTTGGTGAATCCAGACCACTAATGGATACAACACGAATTCGTTTGTCAAAAATAATTCAGGGTTATATTTCAAACAATGTTATTCCTGTCGTCGGTGGATTTTCAGGAGCAGATCAGCATGGAACCATTACTACATTTGGACGTGGTGGCTCCGATTACACTGCAACAATTATCGCTTCTTGCATTAATGCCGATGAGATTTGGTTGATGAGTGATGTAGATGGAATGATGACTGCAGATCCTAAACTTGTAAAGGACGCCAAACTACTCAAAGAAGTATCTTACGCAGAAGCAATTGAAATGGCATTATTTGGCGCTAAACAAATACATCCAAGAACATTTGAACCCTTACTTTCAAAGAGGATACCTATGCGAATTCGGAGTACATTCAACCTGCACAATGATGGAACATTTGTAACTGTATCACCGTCAGCATCAACTAAAACTGTCAAATGTGTTTCTGCAATACGTCATGTTGGATTAATAGATCTCACTGGGGGCATAACATTTGCTACACCTGGTACGGCTGCAAAAATTTTCACGGTTTTAGGCGAGAAAAACATCAATGTTATGATGGTGTCATCTAATCCATCAGAATCTAGTATATCGATTATTGTTAAAAAATCAGAGCTGGATAAAGCCGTTAATGCATTAGAAATGAATCTTCTAGGGAAAACTGTCAAAAAAATTGACACAACACCTAACGTTTCAATCATCGCAGTAATTGGTTCAGGCATGAAGGGAACGGTTGGTATAGCATCAAAAGTGTTCTTCGCTGCTCAAAAAAGAAAAGCTAACGTTATGATGATAGCTCAGGGTTCATCCGAACTAAATCTTGCATTTGTTGTAAAGGATAATGACTGTAAATCTGTAATACAATCACTACATCAGGAATTTGATCTAGCAAGTATTAACTAATTCAAGACAAGGGATAAATTATTCATACATTGCTATCTATTATTGTCAGGTAAGTTATACATAGTTGGTGTAGGACCAGGTCACCACGATCATATGACTTTTCGCGCTAAACAAGTGATTGGAGAAAGTGATACAATAGTTGGTTATGAGACATATGTAAAATTAGTTGAAGACATGATTGATGGTAAAGATGTTTACCGTTATGCAATGACACAGGAAGTTGAACGGGCACACCAGTGTATAGATTTAGCCAAAGACGGAAAAATAGTCTCTTTAGTTTCTAGTGGCGATCCAGGAATATATGGTATGGCTGGATTAATCTTTGAAATTTTAGCGGAATCTGGTTGGGATCCGAAAAACGATTTGCAGGTGGAGTTGATACCAGGAGTTTCTGCACTTAATTCATGTGCAAGTATTATCGGCTCTCCCCTAATGACAGATTTTGCTGTGTTGTCTATGAGTGATTTGTTAGTGCCATGGGAGGTCATTGTAAAAAGAGTAGAGGCTGCTGCACAAGGAGACTTTGTTATTGTAATCTATAATCCAGCAAGCAAAAAACGAATACACCAACTTCAAGATACAAGAAAACTTCTACTGAAATATAGAAAACCAAGTACACCAGTTGCAATCATTAAAGGAGCGTTTAGAGATTCTCAGACGGTTGTGATGACTGATCTAGAGAATATGGAAAATTATGCAGATAAACTTGGAATGATTAGTACTGTCATAATTGGAAACTCATCAACCTACAACTTTAAAGATTTGATGATCAATCCACGTGGCTACAAATCAAAATATAATTTAGAAGCGCAGGAAGACAAAAACTAATGTCTACTTTCAAACACAAGATTATCTTTAATCAGATTACTCAGATCCTCATTCAAAGCTAGTTTATCTCTAATTGGAGAAACTATTTTAACCAATGATTCTCCTACAGCATTCTTCAAATCTGTAGGATGAAGTTTCTTCTGCAAAAAATCAGTTTCCATAATTTCATAATTATCGTAACTAATATTTCCACCAAACTTTTCAGGTCGTTCAATAGACATAGTAGAAAACTCATGAAATACTATTTGTCTTGCAATTTCTAATATAGGATTATTTTCTATAATACCTTCCTCACAAAATCCCTTCTTGATTTTACTTCTAATTTCATCATCTGAGTTGTGGATAAAGATTCCAGCATTGGGATCAGACTTGCTCATTTTTGCTACTTCGCCATCAGTTTTTTCTTCAATAGGTTTGGTTAAACCGGGTAGCAATTTATGGTGTATAGCTATTGGAACTTTCCATTTCATTTTTGGAAAGACGTCTTTAACCAACATGTGGATTTTTCTCAGATCCATTCCAGCATGCATAATATCCAGATCAAGTGAGTGGATATCAGTTGCCTGCATTATAGGATAGATTAGTTTTGCAAGATCAATTTTTTCATCATTCTCTGATCTTCCCATAATGGTAAGCGTTCTCATGGCTCTAGCCAAGGACATATGTTTTGCAACTTGCACAAGTTCAGACCAATACTCTTTTTTAGAATTATAATGATCGGTTCCTAAAACTATGTTTGCCTTAGGACAAACCAGCCTAAATGCATCTTCATAGTATTTTGAAACTCTTCTAATGTTTTCAAAATCACCACCAAGCTTATCATTTAACAAAGTATGCCAATCAGCTAGAAACACTGTACAATTTACTCCAGCCCTAATGAAGTCATTGATCTTGAAACCAGTACTTAATAGACTACCTAAATGCAAGAAGCCAGAAATTTCTAAACCAATATAGTGTTTGGGTTTTGAGTTTGTTTTGAGTAATTCTATTAACTCATCTCTTGTCACAATTTCTTCAGTAGGAGGTTTTGCGATTAAGTTAACTTTTTCAATTACATCCAATTTGTTATGATTTTACTCTGTAAACCTATAAAGTTTCAGAATAAACAATTGTATGACCTATGACCTTTACATAATGGCGGCAGTAGTAGCCGGAATTACTGCATTTCTTGTTGCACGAAAATTTAAAGATAAATGATTGTTAAGGTTCCAAGTCTTCTAGCGTCTTTCTTGGTTTCTTACTAAGATAGAATGCATGTGTGCTTATAATGAAGCCTACAAGCCAGATTTTAGTTGCAAAAATCAAGTTCCATGGTCTATCTGGATCTGGATAATGTACTGCTAATCTATCAATATCTGGGGTTGTGCCATCTAGAACCATCTGTGCAGTTATCTCTGCATTCAAAACGGTAAAACTCCATAAAACTTCGTACAGACAAATAATTGCAAATCCTAAAAGCATTAATTGTACTAATGCCATTCTGTATGATTGTAATCCTACAGTTTTTTTCCATCCAATTCTGGAAACACAGTACCACGCAATTATACAAGAAAATGATAACCATGTTGTAAGATTCGCAAAATTCTCAAATGGAACATGTGTGTTAACCAGTACTTCACCCATCACATATGTACCATTTTCTTGCCATTCCTGTATCATCATAACTGTTCCATAAATCATGATAGAAGTCATCATTATAGCACATGCATAAAACACAAACAGAAAAACTCTGTATTGTCTATCATGTTCATGTAGATGTCGAATCTTCAATTCAAGGATTTTTTAATTATGTTATATAAAATGATTTCAGGTGGTATCTCTGATCTATTTAGTAACCATCTTTTTGTCTCTGCCGGTTAATCTCATTTTTCCGCTTATACTCATCAAGAATTTCATTTGGTGTCAGGTTTAATTCTATTGATGCTTGAATTACAAAGTGCCAAATGTCGATTAATTCTTCTTTGGCCTCTGTTTGATTAAATGCAGTAGGTGACTTCCACCATTTCCAATTTGTTGTTCTTTGCAGCTCAACCGCTTCATGTATTATAGCTGTACATAGAGCTGAAATTTTTTCTTCTGTTTCTTTTGGATATCTATCCAGATTCATCATATTAGTAAGACCTTTTTGGAGAGAGAAAATTGAATCTAGTTTGTCTTCCATATTCTTACATTGGTATTGTCATCTATAACTCTTCAAAAAGATATCATCTTTTCATACTGCTTAACACGTTTATTAATATCTGATTTTTTCAGTCGAAGAAGACCTTCCAAACCATATCGTTCTACAGCAAACGAACCCATTACATTTCCATACACTATAGATTTTTTTATTTCTGAAACACTTGTTTTCTTTTTTGATGCTAGATAACCGATCATTGCACCTGCAAATGAATCTCCAGCACCGGTTGGATCTAAAACTGATTCTAGAGAAAACCCAACTGATGGAAAAATTAGATCATCATAGAAAAGTAGTGAACCATGTTCACCTTTTTTGATTACAACATATCTCGTTCCCCAACCCATAATTTTTTTTGCACATTTTATCAGATTATTCTCTTTTGTTAGGAGTTTAGCCTCTTCATCATTTATGACAACTGCATCAACAGTCTTCATCATTTTTATTACATCGCTTCTTTTCGTCTTGATCCAGAATTCTATTGTGTCACACATTGAAAATTTTACGTTATCAAACTCTTTGATAATTTTTGTATTTTGCGCTGGATCATTATTTGCCAAGTAGACAAAATCAGATTTTTGATATTCTTTGGGCACATTTGGTTTAAAATCAGCTAGTACGTTAAGTTCAGTCTTGAGTGTTTCTCTCACACTCAGATTTTTATCATACTTTCCATCATATCTGAAAGTTTTGCCTTTCAGTATACTAAGTCCACGAACATCAAGATTTTTTTCAAGAATATTATGGTATTTTTTTGGAAAGTCATCACCAACTACAGCGATTAGACTTGGTTTTACGAAAAAACTAGCAGAAATTGCAG
>CAYVWD010000092.1:0-3853 GCA_964455405.1 uncultured Candidatus Nitrosopelagicus sp.
GCAATTGTAGCAATTAAAAGACGATTCTTTTAATTTTACAAGAGTATATTTTTTAATTATAAAATCAATATAGAATATGGATGCTTGTAGTACTATCGCAGTAGTTTTTCCATCATTATATGCAGCTAAAAACGAACTTGAGGTAATACCATGTCATGAGGACCCATCATGTATTAGTTATATTATTGTGGTAAGCATTGGAATACTTTATCTGATATATCGATTTTTCACAAGAGGAATGAGTAGGAAAGGAAGGCGTGACGCATTATGGAACTTTTTGTTTAGAAAGCCTAAAAACAAGAATTAAATGCATATGTGGTAGACGCACATTATGCCTGAAATTGTTGATGAAAAAACTGGAAAACGGATATTTCATGAAAATGATACAACATTGAAAATACAACAAACAATAGAGAAAAAATTTGAAGCCAAAGGGAGTTTCATGCACAGGGAACTTGATGACGATCAACCATATGATGCAAAAAGGTCAGTAGATGAAGAGGGAAAACCAATACTAGTTCAAAAATCTAAGCTCTCATTATTTGATGTAGAATACAAACTAGATGGTATGAATGTCGTACCAGTAGACAAAAACACAGGAGTTCCATTAGATGAGAAACAGCTGGATCTCTTAAGAAAGCAATTGATGAAAGAATGGCGTTATGTTGATGAAGATGAGGAAGAGTAATCTCTTAAGAATTACATTATTATTCTAGTATTAAATTCAAATTGTAGTGAGGGGTAGTCCTGCTTAAAATCCAAAGAGCGTTAACTCCTGTTCTTAACGGCAGATACCATTCTGTCCTCACTATCAATTAAATTAAGATTATATTCTAGATATGCTACTTTTTATTCAATGTCATTCCATAATGCTGAACTTTTTGAACCCAGGTGTAAAGAGATACAGTATCACAGTGGTGTTCGTTTTGCTGCAATAATAGATAAAAATGGAAACAAAATTGCAGGTGGTTTTACAGAGGGTGTCTCACCATATGAGGGTGATGAACAAAATTTGCGTGACTTTTACAAGTTTGCAGTTGATATTTCACTACGAACAGATCACTTATCAAATTCATTAGGCGACCTCAATTATATTGCATCACGACGTGATAAAGTAATTTTAATTAGTTTTCCATTTCCAATTAGTTCAAACATACTTTTAGTTTCAGCAGAACCGGGACTTGATATAGAAAATTTGGCATTAGATGTTGTAAAAATTTTTTCCAGTGAATCGTTAGCAGAAGATTAATTATTAATCGACAACATGAATCAGTTCTTTTAGCTGCCTTCTTGATTTTGGTGGACGTTTTTTTATTGGATATCCAATACAAAGCATTGATGTAGGCCTTAGTTTTGTACCAACAATATCTTTTACTTTGTCATCATCAAAAATTCCAATCCAGATACTACTAAGACAAAGTGCAGATGCTGCTAGCTGCGCATATGCTGCAGCAAGAGTTGAATCTTGAATTGAAAATTTTAAAATGACATCTTTTGAAAAATCTAGTTTTATTCTATCTGGATTCATACAAAATACCAAGACTACTGGAGTATTGACATATGGTTGATTGTTTGCAGCTTTTACGAGATTGTCCTTTTTAGAATTATTCCTCACATAGAATATCTCAAAACCTTGATAGTTTCCAGCGGTAGGTGCAGTATCTGAAGCAGCAAGAATCTTATCAATTTTCCACATTTCAACAGGGTTTTTAGAAAATTTTCTAGTTGAGCGTCTTGTTGCCATTACATTGAAGATTTCAGTATTTAGTTTCTTTGCCGGTTTTTCTTTTAGGATAGTTGAAATTAAACCAAGTCTGATGGCAAAATCATCAGTGGATCCTTCTTTTGGCTGGTAGCCTTTGGGCCATGTCATCTTGCCTGTTTTCTCTTCCATACTCATCGTTAGAAATATTCGTTAAAAATAGTTCTTATTTTTTAAAATTTGTCACAAAACGTTCAGTAGTGTTTTTCAGAGATTTTACATCTGCACGTGAATGAGCGTCTGATATTGCGCCTAATTTTCCTGGTAAAAAGAATATGTTATCATTTGCAATCATATGGAAATGATATTGATGTAATTTCCTAGTATCACATTTTGATGCATCTGACGCATTTGTTATACTTGAAATATTATTTTTTGGAAAGTGTGTCATAAACAATGAACCCTTACCAGTAATTATTACGTCATTATCAAAAATCCTATTAAGAGTTTTTTTTGTCTCATCTCCCAACCCATTGATTTTTTTGTATAACGAATTACCTTTCTTCTTAATGGAGTCAAGATTAGCATATCCTGCCATCATACTTAATGGATTTGCAGAAAATGTTCCGCCACCAATATACGTTCTAGTTTTTTTAGAATGTGTTGATGTATTTGCATGCTCCATCACATCGTTCTTACCACAAATCACACCTATTGGAAATCCACCACCAACAATTTTCCCTAATGTTACGATATCAGGGTCTAGTTTCATTGAATTATACATGCATCCATAACGAAATCTAAAGCCAGTGACAATTTCATCTAATATGAAAAGCGAGTTGTTCTTTTTTACAAATTCTTCTATTCCTTTAAGGTAATCCCTTGTTGCAGGTATGGCTCCACCGCCGCCAAGAACAGGTTCTATTACAACACCTGCCAAGTCATCTTTTAGTGATTTTAGTATTGTTAGAGACTTTTCCAAGTTGTTATAGGGTAAGGATACTATGTGTTTTTCATCAACAAGCCCTTCGCTTTCTGATTGGTTGAATGGCCAATTTACAGTTTTTAGCAAGTCAGTTGTGTAGCCATGCCAGCCACCATCAATTTTTGCTATAATTTTCTTTCCAGTAACTGCTCTTGCCAGTCTCACAGCATACATTGTTGCCTCAGTCCCAGTTGTCACATAACGAATTTTCTCTGCAACAGGAACTGCTTTGGAAATTTTTTCAGAAAGTAGAATTGCATTTTGGTTTGACGTACCATGCATCCATCCATTATTGATTTGTTGAAGAATTTTTCTTTCAATACTTTTTGGCGTATGACCTAATATCAAACTCCAATTACCCATCCAATAATCTACATATTTGTTTGAATCAACATCGATTAGAAATTTGCCTCTAGAAGATCTCGTCACAAATGGATAAGGTTCAAAAAATCGAATATTATGATGAATTCCATTTACATGATATTTTCTTGATTTCTTGAAAAGTTTAGAAGAGCGTTTTGTTTTTTTCTTATAAACCTCAATAGAATCTTTCATTGCCTTTTTTCTTGTTTTTTTGATTATATTATTGATCGGAAATATTGTCATTTTTGAGGCTAATTTTGCATAGTTTATATTCGTATATAGACGCAAAGTTTTTGCATACGTAACGCAAGAGCGGCGCTTGTGATGAAGTATGGTAGTAATTGCCATTTTGTGATTTACAGGCCTCCAGTTACGCATACAAAATGAGGATCTGATCATATGATCAAATCTGAGATGTGAAGATTATGTGCATTCCGTTAATTCCAATAATTTGTACAAGATGTACTTTTGAATAATTTAGAATCCGTTTGATCCTGACGGACCTGACTGCTATCGGATTGATATTAAGCCATGTTAGTCTTTGTAGTAATACAAGGCAGACGGCTCAGTAACGCGTAGTCAACCTAACCTATGGACGGGAATAACTTCGGGAAACTGAGGATAATACCCGATAGATCATTATGCCTGGAACGGTTTATGATTCAAATGAATTTCGCCGTAGGATGGGACTGCGAGCTATCAGCTTGTTGGTGAGGTAATGGCCCACCAAGGCGATTACAGCTACGGGCTCTGAGAGGAGTAGCCCGGAGATGGGTACTGAGACAAGGACCCAGGCCCTATGG
>CAYVWD010000093.1:0-6611 GCA_964455405.1 uncultured Candidatus Nitrosopelagicus sp.
GGGAGAGCGTAGATAATCCAACTGCATTATCTGATACCGCTACAGTCTCTATAACAGTCGTATAAGAGCAACGTTAGACAATCAAACTATCCCCTTTTTTCTTTTTTTTAATCACTAACTAACGATAGTTATACACTAAAACCTAGAACAAACAATCAGAAATGATATCTATGAGCTAATTTACATTAAATCAAAATGAAATTTCTTATAATAGTTTTATCAGCAGTATTACTCTTGCAAGTGACAATTCCTAGTGGCTTTGCAGCACTGGATGCCTCTACAAGCCAAATGGTATATGCACCTGGGGAGCCATTATTCGTCTATGGAGAAGGGGAACCAAACGAGCCTATAATACTACGTTTGTATGCACCAGACAACACGGTAGCAGAGTTTCAACAGATCATGACAGATGATAAAGGTTTATTCCAACACGCTCTCATGCATTGGTCTCAACCAACATCAAGTGTTCCTTATGGAGCATACATTTTAGAAATAATTAGCAATCAGCAAGGAGGCATAACTAAAACATTTGAAATTAAATTTTCTTCCACATCAGAACTTGCCAGTATACCAGTAGAAAGAGAAATCACAACAACAGTCTTTGCACCAGAGACTGGTGCAGTTGGTAATCTGTTTAGAGTATTTGTTCAGACTTCTAGTGACGGATTATTGATTGGGGATGATCCAAAAACGATCTTGGGTACATCTCATGTGCACTTACCAAATGGTCAGGTAGAGAATCTTGACGAAGTTCTAAGTACTTTGCACCAGGGTTTGTATTTTGTAGATTACTTTCCTGGATTAGAGGGGACCTATGTGTTTCACATGGTTACATTTGACGAAGGAAACATATCACACGGTAGTGCTGCAACACATGTTCTTACACAAGATATTAGTGGAATATCTGAACAAATCTTAGAGCTTAACAATGTTTTAGATGAAACTTCAAAGGAACTTGAGCGACTAAAGACAGAGACGGCACAGTTTGGCTCAACACTTGGAGACGCAAGTACAAACATAGATCAGAGTGTTACTAGCATTTCGGCTTCTGTTGAAAATATAGAAGAGGGCTCATCCCAACTTAATGCGTTATTATTTCCAATTGTAGCTTCTATTGCAATAATTCTTGCATTACAGATTGTTATCATAGCAAGAAGAAGATAATTATAACTATTCTAGGAATAATTTTATAATTATGAATAAGATTGTGCTATCTTTCTTTCTTTTACTACTTGTACCAATTATAGCTCATGAATCTTTTGGTTTTCTTGGAGGAGACATGATTGAAAAGAATTCATTTTCATTTAATTTTGATAAGATACAAAAAACTTCTGATATAATTACAATAAACGAATTCGACACTTCAGAAAATCTAAAACGATATATTGTATTTGGTCATGGCTCTATAGATGATTTACGTTCTTTAACAAATGGAGTTACGAACTCGATTTCTTCTTCTAATGGATTTTTTTCAATTGTGACTTTACCTCAAAATAACATTGCACACTTGGAGTCAATCGGACTCAATATAGTAGAAGATTTTCAATTAGACTTTCATTCAGAGTACATGAAATATGATGCTCATACCAAAGTTTCTGAGATAGGAAACCTTGGTAATTCAAGACAAGTACATAACTTGTATAACCTTACCGGAAACGATGTTACTATTGCAGTGGTAGACACTGGGGTTGATTTTTCAAACATTGATATGCAACATGCAGTGGCTAGAGATGATCAAAACATACCAATAATGCTTGATGCTGATGGTCAAGGAATAATTCTAACTAACGCTACATTTGCAGCGAACATAGATCAGTATGGAACGATGAAAAATTTTTCAAAATACAAGCTAGATGGTTTAAACACCACATCATCAGTATACGTTAAATCAAAAAATGACGGTGTCTTCCTAAACCTAGAACAGAATGGTAATGGAACGTCACTTCTAGTCTATAATTCATTATATCCCATGATCGGTAATTCTCCATTACTGAATGGAACAATAAATGATGATATGAAAATTGGTAAAAACATGCATGATTATATTGCTTCAAAAAGTGGCGTTTATCGTCTTGGTGTTATGTATCAGGCAGCATTATCTCAATTACAAGTAGTGCCAGTTTTAGTTATTGATTCAGAAAAAGCTGGATTATACGATACAATAATTGCTGACATGTCAACATCTTGGAAAGACTTTACAAAAGATAATGAAGATGTATCACCTGATTATGATTTTGACTTTACGGATGAAATACCAAGAAAACTTGGAGATGGGAATGAGTTTCTACTGTACGACTTTGATGATGACGGAGAATTTGATTATAGCGCAGGAACATTTGGCGCCAAAGTCCTTGACATTTATGGCGTAATTAACAATGAAGCCGAAATACATGAAACAATAGGTGCAGTCAATGGAACACTCTTACCGCCAATAGATAATGGTGGAGAATTTTTTGGTGTAATGACTGATCCATTTGGTCATGGTACATCAAGTGCAGCAACCATTGCTTCAAAAGGAATTCAAGAATATGACATTTACAACAACACAAAGGCATTTAAAATTAAAGGTGTTGCTCCTGATGCAAAAATAATTCCTGTAAAGGCATTATGGTTTGGAGATATTGTTTATGCATGGCTTTGGTCCGCAGGATTTGACAACGATGATGCAGAGTGGAAGTTCTCTGGAACCCCTAGAGCAAATATAATTTCAAATAGTTGGGGTGTATCAAATTTTCCTGTTTTTCAATATGCACCAGGTCATGATCTGATTTCATTAGTGATGGCAGCTTTGTATGTTCCCGGTTCATTATCTGATGATTATCCTGGTGTATTAATGGTTATCAGTGCAGGAAACTCAGGTCATGGATACGGGACAATTAGTTTTCCAGGAACTTCACAATCTGCAGTAACGGTTGGTGCAACCACAAACAACGTCTTTGTTGGTTATGATCCATTCAAAGATGAACCAAGATTTGGTAATACAACTACACACGCAGATCATGTTGTAGACTTTTCAAGCAGAGGACCAAGTATAATTGGTGATCCAAAACCTGACTTGATGAGCATTGGTGCATATAGTTTTACGCCAACAACAATTACAAAAGCCTCTAAAGATTCTACTAAGGAACCATTTACATTATTTGGTGGTACGAGTATGGCAGCTCCAATTGTTTCTGGTAGCGCAGCTTTAGTTATGCAAAGCCTTAATGAAAAATCAGAGTCATTTGCACCATATGATGTAAAAAATATTTTAATGTCATCTGCTACTGATCTACATAACGATGTGTTTACTCAGGGTGCAGGACTAGTAGATTCATTCCAAGCTGTACGAAGTGTTAATGGTCATGCTGGAACGTTTATTGTGCATAATTCGATGACATCACCAAATATAGAATCAATTTTATACGATTCAATACAGAATGTTAATTCGACAGCATTTGGATTTCAAGAATTTGAAATACCTCTAAGAGATGTGCCAGAGACAGGCTGGTTTGGTGGTAGAATCAGTCCAGGCGAAACCAGTACAACAACATTTACTATTGAAAATCCTACAAATAAGACACTTGAAATCAAAATAGTGCCTCAAAAACTTAGCCTGATTGAAGAATTTACAATTAATGCAACAACAAAGACTCATCTTCAAGACACAATTCTAAATAAATCAAAATCATACAGACCCAATTACATACCTATTGCTAATTTTACCTCAAACATATCTATTGAGCAAAACTCAACCTTAACGAACAAATTTCCAGAAAATTCTGAACTGTTAGTTTTGAATGCAAATTTTGGATTTGATACCTTCATGAATCAGACAAATCCAGTGTACGCAGATGATTTACGAATATCATCTCTTTACCTATATGACTGGAAAGACAAAAACAGCGATACCGAAGTTTCAAGCGATGAACTTTCGTTAGTAAATAGAGGTGGTTCTTGGGGAACTGTTCAGGAATTACGAATTACTGAACCAGAGAATAAATTTGAGGACACACCAGTTGTTGGTGTTTATCCTGTTCCTTCTAGGTATTCGTTTTGGGTTGGTAATTTGCAACAAAACTCCACATCAATGGATTATTCACTAACTGCAAGTTATTTTGGAAAAGATTCTTGGGATAATTTATCAGTTGAAGAAAACAAAGTCTCCATTCCACCGTTAAGTGAAATTAAAATTAATTCAACTATCACAACTAGTGTAGATCAAAGCACTGGAATTTATGATGGATTTTTAATGTTTGAAGGAGAGCATCATAAACTAAATGTTCCAGTTAGTTATTCAATCATAAGTTCGGTCGAAAAAGATATTCCAATTGTAGTCCATGGAAAACAAAACAGCATAAATTATGGAAATGGTTTTGTTAAAGGAGCATTCGATATGACAAATCGCTATATGACAGGTGATTGGAGACAATATTTTCTAGATATTAATGACAGTACAATTAATTCAGGAGCAATTGAATTTTCATGGAAAGAAAAAAACACAAATCTCTCTGTGTTTGTGATGGATCCACAAGGAAAAATTATTTCAACTAACATGCCAAGTGGCGTGTTCGGTCACTTTTTAGGTTGGCCCTCTATCGATTGGCTTGGAACAACCCCTTTTAGCCAAGGTGGTGGATTCTTCCCTGTAAAAAATAAAGATGACACATCTACAGTACTATTTGCACCAATTAATCAAACAGGAACATATTCAATTTTAGTTCATTCAACATTATTTGATGGCAAGGATATTACTGAACCAATAACATTAGCAGCAAAATTTACAACACTCACTCCGGATGACATACCACCAGAAATAATATTAGAAATTCCAGCGTTTGTTAATACGGAAAAGAAAATTTTACCTGAAATTATCGAGGATAATTTGTATAGTGTTACATATATTTTAGATGGAGTTGAGATTGAAGTTACATCAGACGGATTAGACATATCAGAGATATCCAGCGGTTTACATAATCTAACAATTCATGCAAATGATCGTGTGGGCTTTGAAACAACCAAATCTTTTGATTTTATAGTAGATGTTGAGCCTCCAATATTAGAGATTATATCACCAAAAAACAATACATCCGTGTCTAACACTCTTTTTATTGATTTGAGATTAACTGATGATAATTTACCTGAAAAAGACAAAGTCGTGTTTTTACTTCCAACGGGTGAACGGGTTATAGACAAAACAACATATTCATTTGACACCACCGAATTAGATGACGGTCAATATGAAATTAGTATATCAGGAACTGATAAAGCAGGAAACCTGATAACCCGTGATTTAACATTCACAGTGGATCATACAATAGTTGACAAGCCAAAAATATCAGAATCTGAAGAGTTTGATCCTATTTTGATATTGATTATAGTTGGAATTGCAATAGCGATCATAGTAGGAATTGTTTTTTCACAGAAAAAGAGGACAGCGATTACTAATCAATGAAATAAGGTTTATAACCAATCTGACAAGATTTGAAACTAAATGGCAGGTCAGGGTACTGGTAATCTCTCTAGAAGAGATTTTCTAAAATTAATGGGCGCTGCGGGTACAGGTCTTGCTTTTGCACCTTTTGTTCCATGGGGCACTTTTCTTCCAAATCCATCTTCTGCATCTGCCGAAAAAGTTCCAGTAGAATTACCTGATGGCACACAAGCGAACGTTAACACTTTTCCTATCAATCATGCAGAAGTTATCACTTATCCAAAAACCGGTGATCGTGTTTTAGACGAAGAAGCATTTAGAAAATGGCAATTTATTAGATTGCCTGAAAAATTTGGTGGTGATAAAAATGCTGTATCATCATTTAGAGCATATAGTATGATTTGTCTTCATCTTTGGTGTGTATGGAAATACTGGCCACAAGAAGGACGTATGAGAGGAGAATGTCCTTGTCATGGAAGTATGTATGATCCTGTTACTGGAACAGCATTTGCTGGACCTGCATCATTACAAGCAGCACCTTCTAACACTTTACCACAATTAGATTTTGAAGCTGATTCAGATGGATATCTGTTTATCACGCCTCCTATCTGGGGACCAAATAAAAACGGAGTAGTAGGATATGGACGCCACGCAAGTTAGAAGAAACGGCACTCTCGCATTCATTTATTGGGTATGGGATAGTCTTGACAGAACAATCTTTACTGCAATAAAATTCTCTTTCCCTGCAAGGTTTGTAAGTCCATGTGGATTCTTGGGAATGCTTACATTCATCACATTCATCATTCTTGGTGTTTCTGGCGCATTGTTAATGTTCTACTATGAACCAATACTTGACAGAGCTTGGGACAGTGTAGAGTTTATCAACAATGATGTTCCATTTGGTTTTCACATACGTAACATACACTATCATGGTTCCAACGCAATGGTTATGCTTGCTATCTTACACATGTATTATCAATACTTTAGTGGTCGATACAAAATTAGAAATGAAATTTTATGGGTTACCGGTATCATATTAGGAACAGTTACAATTCTTGAAGCATTTACTGGTTATGATATAATATTTAGTGAAAGAGCAGAACTTGCAATTAGCATTGCAGCATCACTGACTAATTCTATACCGGTTGCTGGGCCGTTGATACGTGATATGGCGTTTGGAAGTGGATTCCATGACTTT
>CAYVWD010000094.1:0-4571 GCA_964455405.1 uncultured Candidatus Nitrosopelagicus sp.
TCTTGCTTTTGCACGGTTCGCCTTGTATGGTGAAATCGTACTCACACCCATTGGGACATTGTGTTTTAACAAAAGTTTTGCCAAGTGGGCAACTTTAAATTGGTGTTCATCTCTCGCTTCTTTTGAAAAGTTCTTTGGAGATAACCACTCTCTCAACTCATCGCCATCTAGAATAGCCAAATTTGGAATATCTTCAGTTAGTTTTCTAACTATTGTGGTCTTGCCAGAACAAGGCAACCCAGTCATCCATAAACAAAATGCCATAAAAAAGACCTTGAAAACTGGCTTAATATTTGTACCAATTTTGGTCTTCCAGATAATCGATCAGTTTTACCATATCTGAGAGCTTCTCTACTATAGCTATGACAGATTGAAATTGCTGATACATTTCCTCTTCCTCTTCCTTTGATAGAATCTGTTCTTCTGCTTTCGTAAAAAATTCCTCTTCCTTTGAAAGGTGATCCTGTAGGTAGATCGAATAAGTTTTGAGAAATCTGGCAACTGGTTCGCGTTTGTCCTCACCGTTTTTCCATGCAGTGAGATTTGTAGATAGCATTCTTGCGATGTTTCGAGAAAATTCATGTTCGATAAGTAGGGCTCTAATTTCCTCTTTGAGAGAATCATATGCTGCAACACATGGAAAATACGAATCTTCCTCACGTGAATAATGGATCGAATCTAAAAATTCCGAGATCAAGAATGTGATTTTTTCAATATCAGGTAATGGAATGTCTTTTCCGTTGTAAAGCGATTGATAGCATTTTATGACGATTTTTTCTACTCGCTTGATCTCCTGGTGATCTTTTCTCAGCGTCTCTGTTGCACTCATTGTTTCACACTCATTATATCAGCCAGTTTTGACCATTCTTAAATTAAGATAGTATAAGGTGAAAAATATATGAATTTGGTTTTTCTAACCGTGTTTGGTGATGTACAGAATTTTTTTGATCGGTTTTTTACAAATCTGGACACGAGTGAGGTTTCAGGCTCGACTGGAATAGATCTTGTAAGGTCATTTTTTGAGCACAACCCAGTCGATACGGGAGTTAACTCGGATTTTCTGTCGCAGGGACTAGCCAATCTCCAAAATGTAATTGCTGAGATTTCTGGTGGTGGCGGAAGTTTGATTGCGTCCGCTCCTATTTTGCTTTTGGCAGCAAGTGTAGTAATAATTTTAGGAGTTTTAGGAGAAGCATTTTTCAAAAAGACTGGAATTCCGGACATCGCGTTCTTGATGGTCCTTGGAATTATTATCGGGCCAATACTTGGAATCATTCAGCCCGAAGCTGTAATTGAAATTGTTCCATACTTTGCAGCTATTGCATTAATCATCATCATGTTTGATGGTGGATATAACTTACATATTGGTAATGTTCTAAAGACTGCACACTTTGCAATCATTCTAGTAATTTTGGGATTTGCAGTTTCTGTTGGAATTGTAACAGGTCTTGCACATTATGGTTTGGGTTGGGAGTGGCTTGACAGCGTATTACTTGGAACAATAGTTGGTGGTAGCAGTTCGATCATTGTGTTTGGTTTAGTTAGAAAGATTCGTGTTTCTGATGAGGCAAAATCGATGTTAAGTTTCGAGTCTGCGCTAACTGACATTTTGTGTACCATAATTGCATTCGTTTTGTTTGAGGCTGTGCTGACTGGAACTTTTGACATGGATATTCTGGGCCAGACAATTGGAAAGGCGGTACTTGTTGGTTTAATACTTGGATTTGGAGTTGGCATACCTTGGATGTTCTTTATTTCAAAATTGAAAAGTGCACAACATAGCTATATGCTTACTTTAGGTGTGTTGTTCTTATTGTTCTTCTTAGCAACCACATTTGGAGAGTCTGGTGCGCTAACTGCACTGGTGTTTGGCTTAATGTTAGGAAACAAGCAATACTTCTTGAGAAAACTCAAGATCAAAATGCCAGACAACACAATAGACAACTCTCTTCATAGGCAAGTCACATTCATTGTCAGGGCGTTCTTCTTTGTGTTTGTAGGATTGCTTGCTAGTTTTGGACAGATAGAATATGTCATATTTGGAATAATAGCTGCAGTTGCGATTTATTTAGGTCGCATAGCAATTACACATACTACACTTGTGAAAGGCTTCTCAAAATTGGATAAAAAGGTAACCTCGGTAATGATACCAAGGGGTTTGGCAGCTGCTGTACTTGCAACCATACCTCTCACAATGGGTCTACAAAATGGAGAAGCCTATCCACAGATAATATTTTTCATCATATTAACGTCAGTAATAATTACTACAATCGGATTAGGTGGTGCAAAAAAAATTCCTCCGCCAGAAGGTCATGGTGGATTTGTTACAGGAACAAAAGATAAATAAATGATTTAAAGGTTAATCGAATCCTTCAATCCCTTGTATCTATTACGGATTGTAACTTCTGTTACATTTGCAGCTTCTGCGATATCACGTTGGGTTTTATCTTCTCCGTTTTTTACACAAGATAGGTATAATGCTGCTGCTGCTAAGCCCATTGGATCTTTTCCAGCTGATGCCTCGTTTTCTTGTGCAATTTTTAGAACTTTAATTGCAAAGCGTTTTGTTTTTTCTGCAATACCGATCTTGCTTGCAATTCTTGCTACACATTGAACTGAATCTGTAACTGGCATTTTAAGATCTAATTCTTTTACTAATAATCTGTAACAGCGTGCAATATCTTTTCTTTTTATGTTTGCGGCAAGTTCAACATCCTTCAAATTTCTTGGTGTAGCTGTATCACGACATGCTGCATATAGTGCAGATGCCATTAAAGCAGAGATTGATCTGCCACGAACTAGACCTTTGTCTAATGCTTTTCGATAAATGTATGCGGCCTTTTCAACAACAGATTCAGATATCGCAAGTTTATCTTTTAGTCTATTTAGTTCACTAAATGCCTGTCTAAAATTCCTCTCAACTGGTTCATGAACTTGACTTCTGCTGTCCCAAGTTCTTAATCGTTCAATTGTGTTTTTCATTGAAGCGGTTAATGGTTTGCCTGATGCATCTTTGTTAACAGGATTAATCACGGTTGCTAGACCCATATCGTGCATTGTTAATGATGTAGGAGCTCCTGCTCTTGCTCTATCACCATGTTCGTCTTGGGTAAATGAACGCCATTCAGGACCTGATTCTTGAATTTTTTCTGACATTACAAAACCACACTTGGAGCAAAATGTCTCCCCAGATTCATTATCTGTTACTAATTTGCCTTTAACACATCGTGGACAGTTATCCTTAGAAGAACCCTGATTAACCATAATATTTCCTAATTACTGAATTAGTATAAAATCCTAATTGTTTATTAATCAGGTATATGAGCCTGTAAAAATAATTGTGTAAAATGGATTAATTATTAGGAAAATTGACTTGTTTTATGAATTATCAGATTTTTTTAATTTTTGTTGTTTTTTCGGCTATGTTCCTGTCATGTAATATTCCGGACTCGTTTGGCCATGGACTTGGAACTGAAACAATGCCGCCTGTGATGATTGATGAAACGCAAGCAACGTTACAAGTTGCATCTACTACTAGCTTGGATACTGGGATTAGGCAAATTACAATTAGCCTATTTGAAACGGAATCTGTTAATGTGATCAATAATGTGTCGTTTGATGTTGAGCTTATAAAAAATGAAAAGACATTGTTCAAAAATAATTTCGAGCGAGATGATGGTATTCTTGTAATGAATCTTGTACCTTCTGAAGATTCACAAGTACAAATCATAAACCAGGAAACATTTGCGTCATTTTTAGGACTGGCAAGCGATCAGTTTAATCTACAAGGGAAAGTGTTTGAAGATGGTGGTCTTTACAAGTTCAATGTAAAAATACTAACCATAAATAACTACGGTAATGTTCTCTCTCAACCAGTAGAATACGACCTTGGGATATCGATTCCAGAGACAACATATTATGAAATTAGTGATAGGAATTTTGGAAAGCAAGAGCTTGGTGTAATTACATACTTTGATCAAATTTCAGAATTTAGTTATGATCAAGAAACTAAGCATGTTGAATTCTCTTTTCCGTTTGATTGGGATCAAGAAACAATAGATCAGACTAGTGTTATACATGAAGAGCTTCTTATTCCTAAATCATTTGGTGATCTTTTAGTTTCAAAATTTGATGCAACGCTAAATGGAATTGAACTGCCAGAATCTGCCATAAACATTGACGATTTTACTGGTGGGGAAAGAATTGTGCATGTTGTTGTAAGTCAAAGTGAGCTACAAGAAATTTTTTCTTCAAACCAGTTTGAAACAAACAGTATAGTCTTAAAATTTCAACCAAATAAAGATAGTATCCCATTATCTGGTGTTACAGAAAATGGACAGTTCAAAGTTAATTTGTGGTGGGAGGGTGAGATGAAATCAAACTCCAATGCCAAATTAGGCTATGACATATTAGATACATTTCTAATGGACAGTCCTATTTCAGTTCCATATGAATTAAAATTATTTTATAATGACAAAGAGATATTAAAGAAATCCAGTATAAGCACAGGTTTAAAGACACAGAGTGATAGCCTCGAGTTCTTTATTCCGTCTGATGTCTCTGGAATTCTG
>CAYVWD010000095.1:0-13055 GCA_964455405.1 uncultured Candidatus Nitrosopelagicus sp.
TCCTGCATTATCTGAAGGAAATTATCCTTACTTTTGTATGTTGAATCCTTTGATGGTAGGAACTGTAATTGTCGCTGAAGTTGGTGCACAAACAACATCTGAAGAAGCATCACAAGCTGAAGCAGAAGCCGCTGAAAGAATTGCAGCAGCTGAAGCAGCAGCCGCAGCAGCAGAAGCTGAAGCCGAAGCCGCTGAAAGAATTGCAGCGGCAGAAGCTGAAGCCGAAGCCGCTGAAAGAATTGCAGCGGCAGAAGCAGCAGCTGCAGCAGCAGAAGCTGAAGCAGCAGCCGCAGCGGCAGAAGCTGAAGCAAGAATAGCAGAAGCAGAGGCATCAGCAAGAATAGCAGAAGCAGAGGCAGCAGCAAAGGCAGCTGAAGAGGCAGCACTAGCTGCAGAAAAGGAAGCAGCAGAAAGAATTGCAGCAACAGCATCAGTAAATGAAAAAATAGAGATTTCAATGGACTTTACAAATGATACAGATGTCCAGCAGCCATTTGCCCTAATTGTTCAGATTAAGGACTCTAACAATACTACAATCTCGTTGTCACATGTGACAGGAATGTTAGGCGCAGGTCAGACATTAGAACAAATTCTATCATACACACCAACTGAAACAGGAACCTACACGGTTGAGAAGTTCCTTTGGGACAACTTTGCAGATCCAACTCCACTAACCAATGAGAAAGAAACGTTCGCTCTTACAGTATCGTAGTCTTTCACACAAATAATTTGTTTTGGATCCCAAAAATGTTTCAATTAATTGATCAATCCCTTCGGATCCACTTTATTATCTAAAAATTTTTTCTATCTTTTTCCGTCCGTCTTTTCCCATCATAAAGAAAGCTCCAGCACCCAATAATGCAGTTGGAATTGCCACATATAGCAGATCTAGTACTGGGTCACCACACATACTATCTGTCAAAATAACTAGTATTTGAATCGTCATGATAGTACATCTAAAATACGTCAAAAAATCAGCTAAAATTGAAATGGGAAAATTCGGAATATTGAAGGAGGTATTTGAGTTAGTTGTTCATAAAAGGAAATTTCACATGTTTCCAATCATAATTTTACTAATTGCACTTATTGGTGTTACAGCGTTAGCACAAAGCGGTTTAGCGGCGTTTATTTATCCGATCTAAAATGGAACTTTCATCACCTAGATTCAAAGCACTCGCAGTAACCGCTGGATTTTGTTTTTGGTTTGCTATAATTACTACAGGAGTTGGTGTTTTTTCCTTTGAGGCATTAGGAATTTTTGCAGTAATAATGATAGCCATAACTCAAATTTTTTCAGTTAAACTTTCAAAAGGATTAGATATCTTTGCGATAATTAATACCAGAATATTTCTAGGAATATTGTTCATCTTCGTGATATCTCTCTATGGAATATTTTTCAAAATTTTAAGAATTGATCTTTTAAGATTAAGAAAGCAGTCATCAAGTTATTGGCTTGATCTAGACGGTATAAAACAATCTACAATTTTCAAGCAATACTGATGTACACCTTAGGAATTTCTTGTTATTATCATGACTCTGCGGCAGCAGTTTTAAAAGATGGAAAGGTTATAGCCGCAGTTGAAGAAGAGCGTTTTTCCAGAATTAAATTTGATGATGGGTTTCCAAAACTAGCAATTAACTGGTGTCTAAAAGAAGCTGGAATTAATGCAGAAGATATAGAATCTGTTGCATTTTACGATAAACCAGTTCTAAAATTTGAACGTCTTCTTGATAACTATATTGGGGTTGCACCAAGAGGACTTTTTAGTTTTCTAGATGTTATTCCTAAATGGATTCATAAAAGACTCTGGGTCAAAGACGAAATCAATAAACATCTGAAGGGTTTCAAAGGTCAAATAATATTCCCTGAACATCATATGTCTCACGCTGCACACACATTCTTCACTTCACCATTTGATGAGGCTGCAATACTAACAGTTGATGGGGTGGGAGAATGGTCAACCACAACATTTGGTACTGGTAGAGATACAGACATCAGATTAATTAATGATATTAGATGGCCTCATTCTTTAGGACTATTTTATTCTGCATTTACATATTTTCTTGGTTTCAAAGTGAATGAAGGAGAATACAAACTAATGGGATTATCTTCATATGGTAAACCAAAATATTATGATAAAATAATGAGTGAGTTAATTGATGTAAAAAATGATGGAAGTATACATCTCAATATGAAATACTTTGCATTTACATATGATAAATATATGACAAATCAAAATTTTTCTGATGTATTTGGAATACAACCAAGGAAACATAATGAGAAGACAGAGCAGATTCATTATGATATAGGCGCTAGTGCACAACTAGTTTTAGAAGACATCCTGCTCAAAATGGTTAATCATGTACATAATAAAACAAAGATGAAAAATTTGTGTCTAGGTGGTGGCGTTGCACTAAATGGTGTTGCTAACTATCGAATTTTGAAAGAAGGACCATTTGAGAATTTACACATTCCACCATCACCTGGCGATGCAGGAAGTGCAGTAGGTTGTGCACAATACTTGTATCATTGCCATGCAAAAAATAAAAGACTCACCGAAAACATAGCTGAAAGAATTGCAAATAACATCTATGTTGGACCAGAATATACTAATGATGAAATAAAATCATTCCTTGATAAAAATAAAATTTCTTATGAACTCTTGGAAGGTGAACAATTACTTAGGAATACAGCCAAATTAATTTCTGAAGGGAATATTGTTGGTTGGTATCAAGGAAAAATGGAATGGGGACCACGAGCTTTGGGTAATAGGAGCATACTTGCAGATCCTCGTGATGGAAAAATGAAAGATATACTAAACGAAAAAATCAAGCATAGAGAATCATTTAGACCGTTTGCACCAAGTATACTAGAAGAATACATCTCAGAATATTTTGATATTGACAGACCTAGTCCATACATGCTTCTAGTGGCTAAGGTAAAAAAACCGGATAAGATTCCTGCGGTCACTCATATTGATGGAACTGGGAGATTGCAGTCAGTATCCAAAGAGGTGAATCCATTATATTATGATCTTATTAATGAATTTTACAAATTAACTGATGTTCCTGTTGTTATTAATACGTCAATGAATGTCATGGGAGAACCAATAGTAAATACGCCAGAGCATGCTTATAATATGATTCTAAAAACTGACATGGACTACCTAATAATGGGAAACCATAAAATTTCTATAAATAGATAAAAGACCAGTAATAGAAATTATGGTTTTAATCTGTCAGGATCTCTTGGATACAAAACAACTTCTCTAACATTATCAATTCCGATTAGAACCGTCATTAATCTATCCAATCCCATTCCCCAACCAGAGTGTGGTGGCATTCCCCATCCAAATGTTTTCAAATGGTCTTCAAAGTTTTTCGGATCTAATTCCTGCTCTTTTAACCTTGTTCTTAATTGCTCAGGATCATGTAAACGTCTACCACCAGAAGATAATTCCAAATATCCATATTGTAAGTCAAAGGAGCGTGAAAGAGTAGGGTCATCATCTTTTTCATGAATGTAGAATGGTTTGAGCTTCATTGGCCAGTCAGTTAAAAAGAAAAATCCGGCGTGTTTTTCTCCTAATGTTCTTAAGTGAGAATCTAACAAATCTTCTCCAAATTCCAGTTTAACATCTACTGAATCCAGTTCGTCTAAAGCTTTGCTATATGTCAATCTCTCAAATGGGGATTTTGGAATATCAATCTGGTGGCCAATTTCTTCTTGCTCTGACTTGCATTTTTCTGATGTATTTTTGAATACATCCATTACGATTAATTCTAAAATATCCATCACGTCAGTATAATCCATCATAGCAGCTTCAATATCGATACTTGTAAACTCGCTTAGATGTCTACCAGTATGTGATTTTTCTGCCCTATAAAACGATGAAATTTCGAACACTCTTTCTAACCCTATTGTCATTTGCTCTTTGTATAGTTGTGGACTTTGTGCAAGATATGCTTGTTTTCCAAAATAATCTAATCCAAACAAATTTGCTCCACCTTCACTTGCACTGCCGATAATTTTCGGTGTTGTGATTTCGATGAACTTTTTATTAACTAATGTTTCTCTGATTGACGTTAATACAGCATGTCTCAATTTGAATATTGACGCAGTTTTTTGATTTCTCATATCAAGTGCTCTAGAATTCAGTCTGTTGTCAATATCACTTTCAAGTCTTCCAATAGGATCTATCGGGAGTGGATATTCCGCCTTTGAAAGTATGTCAATTGCATTAGCAGCAATCTCAAAATCAAAGTCTTTTGCCTTGCTTGACTGAACCTTACCAGAAATCCTCACTACACTTTGTCTGTTTAGCCCCTCAATCAAATTCACAACTTCATCTTTTACTATAACTTGGCACATTCCAGTCACATCACGGATTGTCAAAAATGCCATCTTACCTAGTTTACGTAGGTCCACAACCCAACCACCAAAAAGCACGTTTTGTCCTTCCATGTTGATATTTAGATCTTCAATTAGATGTGTCCTTGTGATATCCATGCTTACTTTGGATATTGTTTTACGTAAAAACTTAGTTACTCCAATTTACAAACATAATTGATCCATGACGTTCATTTCTATTGAAAATCTGACTACTCATTATGACACATCAAAGGGAAAAATTCATGCGTTAGACAATGTTAGCTTTTCACTAGAAAAAGGTCAGTCAGTTGGAATTGCAGGAGAGAGTGCATGTGGAAAGAGCACACTTGGATTATCATTAATTAGAATGATATCAAATGGAAAGATAGTTACTGGTAAAATAATTTTTGATGGGAAATCATTTTTAGATATATCAGACTCGGAGTTTGATAAAAAGCATAGATGGAAGGATATTACCATGGTATTTCAGGGTGCTATGAATTCATTGGACCCAGTTTTTACTATAAGAGAACAGTTTACTGAAATTCTAAAAGAGCATAAATTTAAGGGCGATTCTGAAAAGACTATTCTTGATTCTCTTTCATCAGTAAATTTAGAAAAAAACATCCTACAGAAATATCCACATGAATTGAGTGGTGGAATGAAGCAGCGTGTAATTATAGCAATGGCATTACTGCTTAAGCCAAAATTTGTGATAGCTGATGAACCAACAACTGCATTAGACGTTTTGATACAAGCGCAGATCATAAATCTGTTTAAGAAATTAAAAAAAGATGGGATGACATTAATGATGATCTCACACGACTTGTCTGTTTTATCTGAGCTTGCAGAAAAAATAGGTATAATGTATGGTGGAAAAATGGTAGAGTTCGGTAGTTCTAAAGAGATTTTTGAAAATCCAAAGCACCCTTATACAATTGGTTTACTTGAATCAATACCACGTCTTAATGTAGATAAAAAACCAAAATTCATACCAGGCATGCCTCCTAATCTATTAGATGCAGGAGAAGGTTGCAGGTTTATAGACCGATGCCCAGAGGCAATGGAAAAATGCAAACAGTCCCCTCCAAAAATAATTACCGATACTGGATATGTTTTGTGTTGGCTCTATGAATAGCGTTTTACAATAGGTAGGCATGAATCAATTATACGTAAAATTTCAGTTCGAATTACATTCTTATCAATTGTAATCCACACTTTTTTTCCTGATACAGAAAATGCAAGAGTTTGAACTTTAGTTCTTTCCTCCCAGACAAATTCAGTTTCACCTAACTGTGCATCAAACTGTTCCTCTAATTCTGTTTTAATAGCAATCTGGGCAAATTGATATTGAGTGCTTTTTTGATCTAGTAGTGGTGTTAAATCTTCTCTTCTATTGTTAGCTAGTAGTTGACCAGATTTACTAATCACGCCTACAAATCTTATGTATGGACTAATTTTAGAAATTAAATCAACGATTTCAAAATTTTTGTTTTCAGTCACTTCACACCTATCCTATTTTTGTAATATTTTAGTGATTATTAGATATCTTTTCATACTGATGATTGAATGTTAATCTATTGGATATTTGGGATTTTCTTCCATTTTTTTCTCCAGAAGTTGGTTATATTGGACTAACACTGGTGAGCTTCTTTGGATCATTAATCCCATTTGTGCCAATTCCATCTTTCATCTTGTTGATAACAATGTCAGTAGGAGATCAATTTAATTTACATGTTTTAGCAATTGTTGCAGCACTTACATCAACACTTGCAAAGCAGATAATTTTCTATGCTAGTTATGGTGGAAGAAAGATTATTTCGGAAAAAACAAAAAAACGAATGCTTCCTTTTCAAAAATTAGTAAAACGTTATGGAGCGGGAGCTGCATTTTTTGCAGCTGCCACACCAATTCCTGATGATCTAGTATACGTACCATTGGGTTTGGCAAAGTATAATCCTAAAAAATTCTTTGTTGCCACCTTAACTGGAAAGTTAGTTCTGTGTTATGTAATTGTGATTTTATCACATTATATGAGTGAACCAATGATAGATCCAATTTTTGAGAGTTTTGGAATTACATCTACCGAGGATCTTGACGATCCAACTCCCATACTAATTGGAATAATAGGTTTTGGGGCTGCAATGACTGCTATCGTTTTGATTATGTTACGGTTAGATTGGAGTCGTGTATTAGGACGTGTTGTTCCATGGACTTTGGAAGACGATGACGATCATTAGCATCACATATTAAAACTGAAATTCCATTGTTTGTCCAAACCTTTTGAAATTCCAATCCTTGATTTACTAATAGTTTTTTTTACTTTTATACCATCACTTATGTATAGTTCTGATTTTTTTGTTAGATCTACACCACATTGTTTTATTGTTATTTGTAGGGCTTGTGTCAGTTTACCAGGACCATCAGTAAGTTTTCTCAAATTTTCAATTTTTCTGTTTTTTTTCATAATATTGATGCCTGTTTGTGGGTAAATTCCACGAATAAGAACAGCACCTGCATTTTGATTCTTACTTTTTGCAACAACGTTAAACATGAAATACATTCCATATGTAAAATAAACATATGAAATGCCGGCTTTACCAAACATCAGTTTGTTTCTAGCGGTCATTTTAATCGCAGCATGACTTGCAGGATCATCACTTCCCCTATACGCTTCAGTTTCTGTGATTATGCCTGAAATCTTGGATCTGCCAATTTTTCTTGTTATTTTTTTTCCAAGTAACTGTTTCGCAACAGTCACTGTTTGCCTTTCATAAAATTTTCTTTCAAGTATCATATCATCAGTAATTATCTTCGTTTGATAATTGTTAATACATCCTCGTCTTGAAGAATGTGGTTTAATCCAACACGCTGCCCTCCAAATTTTACACTTTTACCCCATACATGTCCAAATCTAAAGTCTCTCTTCATTTTTCTGTGTAGTTTGTTGCAAACATCTAAAACTGAATTACCATTTCTGATTATTAATGGCTCTTTGTAGTCAGTTTCCCCACCTTTTGGTCGCAGATATATTCTAATGAAATTTAATTCATTATATATTTGGTCTCTAAGTGTTGAAACATTAACGTTTGAATCAGCAGAAACTGGAATAAATTTTGTTTTAAGTTTCTTTGATACACTTTTGAGAAATTTTTCATCAACCAAATCAATTTTATTTAGTATTGTTATTGACTTTGCATATGTTTTATTTCCCGTAATAAAGTCTACCAACTGTTCAGAATCAATGTCTTCACGTATTACAACCCTTGCACTAGTATATCCATATACATTAAGAATGTCTTTGAGAAGTTTTTCCGACATTCTTTTTAGTTTTACTTGTTGTGCTACTGCAATACCGCCTGTAGTGGATTTTTCAATTACTATGTTTGGTGGACTCTGGTTAAGTCTTAATCCAATATTGTTTAATTCATTAATTAAAACATCTTCATGATACGGTTGAAACACATCAAGTACAAGTAATACAATATCTGCACTTCTCGCAACCGATAGAATCCTTCTGCCTAAACCTTTGCCACTTGAAGCGCCTTTGATGATTCCAGGCAGATCAAGCATTTGGATTCTGGCACCTCTATACTCCAAAACCCCAGGAACAACTGTTAGTGTGGTAAACTGAAATGCACCAACTGCTGACTTTGAGCCTGTTAGTTTATTGAGTAAAGTGGATTTTCCTACACTAGGTAATCCAATAAATACAACAGTTGCATCGCCAGTTCGTTTTACATCAAAACCATCTGATTTTTTTGAACTTTTTTTTACAGCAATAGCCTCTTGCTCTCTTTTTAATTTTGCAATTTTTGCTTTAAGAAGTCCTATATGATGTTCTGTTGCTTTGTTTAATTGTGTTCTATGAATTTCATCTTGAATTGCTTTGATCTTTTCTGGAATACCCATACTCCACCTTATTTATTCCTCATTTAATACGGTTCATATATTATTGCCAGTATGTATAATCAAAGTATTGAGCAAAAAGATTCTGGCTGTTGATATTGATGGTACAATAACTCTGAATGGTTGGGGCACTATACATTTAGGCGCATTAAAAAAATTACGAGAGTTAAATGATGATGGCCATAAAGTAATCTTAGTAACAGGTCGTTCATCAGTTGAGGGCTACCTACTTTCGGTATTTGGCGGTTTGACTCATCTGGCAGTAGGCGAAAATGGTGGGTGTATTACACATGGCGATGTCATGAAGCATAAGATTATCGGAAACAAGGCAAAGTGTGTTCAGGCACTAGCATTTTTGCAGAATCGTGTTGATGGAGAAATAAAGGAAAAGCCAGTTTTTCCTAGAATGACCGAAGTTGTACTAGAAAGAACATTTGACATTGTCAACGCTCAAAAAATATTAGACGCTGAAGGATTTGATGTTGGTTTGTTTGATAGTGGCTATGCGTTTCATGTCAATTCAAGTGGTGTTGACAAAGGAAGTGGCTTTCTTGAAGCGTTAAAGATGTTAGATTATGATGTATCTGATGCTATCGCAATTGGTGACAGTGAAACTGACATTCCATTATTCAAAATGATACCAAATAATATAGCGGTTCAAAATTCAATTGAGGATCTGAAAAAAATTGCTAGAATTGTTACAACCAAAGAGTCAGGAGAAGGTGTGTTAGAAGGCTTAGATATGATTTCTTCTAACCTATAGGTATAAGATGACATTTCTTAGACTATTAACCAAAATTAGGCATGATATGGATGAAATTTTTAAAAATCAGGAATATGATAATGTCAATTTTTCAGTAGAGCCATCAAAACCAGGGTTTGGTGACATTACATGTAATGCAGCGTTTTTACTGGCAAAACGTCTAAAAAAGAGTCCTTTTGAAATTGCAGAAAAAATTGCTTCTCATTATAAAATTGCACCAAACTCTGAAATCAAAAGTGTTATTGCACATACTTCAGGCAATCTTAATTTTGAGATAAACTATCACTTTTTCAATAATCAGATAATTTCTTCATCACTGAATGACAATTATGGTGAATTAGATATTGGAAAGAGTCAGAAAATTGTCGTAGAGCATACTTCAGTGAATCCCAACAAAGCACTACACATAGGTCACATTCGAAATATTGTGTTAGGTGATATAGTTGCCAGACTTTTAAAGAAAGTGAATTTTGATGTTAAAGTACTAAATTATGTTGATGATTCTGGTCTACAAGTAGCAGATATAATTGTAGGATTCAAGTTCGGCGGGCTTTCTGATATTCCACCAGACGGTAAAAAATTTGATCACTATTGTGGTGACGATGTATATGTAAGAACTACCACCAAGTATGAATCTGATAAGTCATTAGAAGAAAAACGTCATTATGTACTACAACAAATTGAGGATGGAACCAGTGAGATTTCAAAATATGCCAAGATAATAACTAGAAAAGTTTTAGATGATCAATTAAAAACAGTTTGGGAGTTAGGTGTATTTTATGACTGTCTTAATTTTGAATCACAGATTATTCATTCAAAGCTTTGGGAAATAATATTTGAAAAACTAAAGTCTGATAAGCTGATAAAATTTGAATCGTCCGGCGATAATGCAGGCTGTTGGGTAATTCCAACAGAAGGCGAAGATGATAAGGTTCTTGTTAGGAGTAATGGAGTTGCAACATATATTGCAAAAGATATTCCATATGCAGCATGGAAACTTGGCTTAATTGACGACCCATTTAATTATAAAATTCACACTGTTCAAAAAAATGATCAGAATCTATATGAAACAACTCTAGATGAATCTTTCAAATATGATGCAGGTAAGGTGAATTTCTTTGGCGATAAAGTGATCACGGTAATTGATAACAGGCAGATACGACTTCAGAATATTGTGACTAATTTAATGTCAAAATTTAAGTCTCCAGGCTCATATGTGCATCTTGGCTATGAGTCTGTAACACTTAGCTCTAATACTTTATCAACACTTGGGTTAAATTCTGATGGAAAATCTGCTCAAATGTCTGGTCGAAAAGGTATTTACATTAATGCAGATTTAGTCTTTGAAAAACTTAAGAAAAATGTTTTCCAAGAATCTCACAAACGAAATATTGATTTAGAAGAATCACAATTATCTCAAATTGCAAAAGATGTTGCAATAGGAACTATCAGATATGAAATGATAAAACCTGATCTTGATAAGATAATAACATTTGATCTTAATGATTCACTAAAACTAGAAGGAGATACATGTAGCTACATACAGTATTCTTATGCAAGAGCATCAAGAATTTTAGAAAAATCTGACATAGAACCAAATTTTGACACTGACTTTGCAAATCTTCAAGATCCCTACGAGATTCAATTGTTAAAGAGGATTGCAATGTTTGACATACATGTGAATGATGCTGCAAATAATCTTTCACCAAAAATAATTGCCAAATATTGTTATTTACTAGCAACTACATTCTCGTCTTTTTATGAACATGTCAAAGTAAACACGTCAGACACCCCAGAATTAAAAAATTCAAGGGTTTGTCTCATTCATGCTTATAGAAATACACTAAAGAACGCACTTTCCATTTTAGGTATAACCACTCCAGCACGTATGTAATTACTTATCACCAATGTTAAATTCTTTACAATTACAAGTTGAGATCAAGCATTGATTTTTTCTTTCAATATGTTCATCAACTAAATGACCGCATGAATCATTATGACAAATTTTTCTATTAATCTCTCGTGTGATTATTCTCTGCGCAATAGCATTTGCGTCCTCTTTACTATACCCCTTTTTATCAATGTAGTAATGTACTATCTGACTCCATAGCTTATCAGTCTGAATCATCGTGTCTCATTTTATGTGATTTATGAAATCTTTTTAATTCAAAGGCATGCTGAACTGAATAGTTTTTTAATTTTGCATTATTCTTAATACTTTCAGCTTCATCCAACGCAACTCCCTGTGCTGCTAAAAAAGCATCATCAGTTTTGCCTAATGCTTGAAATGCCTTTGATTTTTCAAAAGGTATATTTGAAAATTTTAGCGTGACTTTCTGAATCATATCGTAATATGTAATTGCATCATGGTATTTTTGAAGGTGAGCGTATGTAATTGCTAAATTCATTAACGCATCAATATTTCTTTTATCAACACTTAACACTTTTTTGTATATAGAGATTGCATCATCATGTTTTCCAGTTTTATTCAAGGCAACACCCTTTCCAATCAGTGCATCAACGTCATCATTATTCTGTACTAGTATTTTTTCACAACATTCCAAAACTTCATCGTGACAATTCATTTTTTCATTTGCAAACATTTTATTTTTTAGCGCAAATTCATCGGTCTTATCAATTTCAAGAATTTTATTAGCATTTTTGATTGCATCATGATATGCACCAACCACATTATATGCACTACCAATGTTTTGCAACGCAATCTTGTTGGTAGGATCATTTTCTAGAATCTTTTGGCAATATGTTATTACCTCATCAAATTTTTTACCATCAAATAATTTTTTTATTTTTTGATATGGATCTTGCTCAGCAATTCCTGTCATAATGTTTCATTTCGCCAAATGGTTGGAAGCTTTTCTATTTTTTCGATGATTCGTAATGCATCATCATGATCCCTTTCATCCATCGCAACTGAGAAATCATAACCAAGTTTAATTGCCTCTGGACTAAGATCCTTTACATTTTCTAAAATTCTACCTTCAATCTTCATACGTTCCCCTATTGCGCATCTAAGCCAACTGTCAGAAAGTTCTTGATGTGTTTCATCTAAACCATTTTGGATTTTATTTCTCCAACCAGATAACTCAAATTTTTTTATTATTGATTCCGTTTTTTGTGAATAGAAAATACGCATATTCTTTGTAATTAGGCATATGTTAAAAAATTTGTCAGGTCAGGGAATCTTTTACACATCTAAATCCTGAGAACATCCATCTTTCATCCAGTCTGAAAAAGTTTCGATACGAGCCACGTATGGATGATGCAGGAGTAGCAAAAGAGCCACCTCTCAGCACTTTCTGGTTAGTGAACCATTTATCATTATATTCATCAAATCCTGATTTGAAACCTGGGTAACCAACAAATTCAGACGATGTCCATTCCCAAACGTCACCAATCATTTGGTAACAACCATAGTGACTCTTTCCATTTTCATATGAACCGACCTTTGTACAACTCCAAATACAAGAATCCAAAAGGTTTGCATGGTTTTTAGTTGGAGGCTGACTACCCCATGGAAATATTGTTTTATTATTTTCTGACTCATTCCATAGTGCAGCCTTTTCCCATTCGGCTTCGGTTGGTAATCTTTTACCCGCCCATTTACAGAATGCCATTGCTTCGTAAAAGCTAACATGGCATACTGGTTCATCAGGATTGATCTTTCGTTTACCAATAAAATCTCTTGTAAACCATTCACCATCTTCTTTCTCCCAATACATTGGTGCAACCCACTCATTTTTCTTGACAACATCCCATCCATCTGAAAGCCAAAACGAAAAGTCATCATAGCCACCATCCTCAATAAATTTTAGATATTGTGCATTGGTTACTGGAAAATTTTCAATCTGAAAATCGTTAAGGTATACTTTATGCTCAGGCAATTCAACATCATAGCAAAAATCATTTCCCGAGTATCCCATTTTATAGATACCACCAGGGATTTTGATATATTCCTGCTTCAAACTAGATGGTTTTTCTACAGTTGTCATC
>CAYVWD010000096.1:0-4825 GCA_964455405.1 uncultured Candidatus Nitrosopelagicus sp.
ATCAGTTTTTCTTAAAAATTCTTGTCCGTTTATTGGCTTTGACAAGAGTGAAATATTTGAGCCAAAAACTTTTTTCAATTCTTTTGATTGATTTTCATATCTCGATAAAACAATTTTTTCTTCATTTGGAAACTTCTCAACAATTTTCTTTATTATTTTAATAGTTTTGTTGCTTTTTAATGCATATGAAGCTTGTACTTCTTCAGGTCGAATAAGAATTATTTTCTTTGATTTTGAATTTTTCTTTTTAATATTTTTATAGTTTTTAATTATTAAAGCAGCATCAATCGTTTTGTATCTAATAATATTCTTGGAATCAATTCCATATACAGTGAAATCATTTTTTGGAATAATCCAAGGCGTAAGTAATTTTGTTACAAATGGTAGTGATAATTTCATTACTGCTTTTGCATGTGGTGAATCAGAGAATGCAATATGCGGAATATTTGATCCAAATGCAACCCTCGATGCTTCAGGAGAACAAAAACTAATCAGTAGATCAGGTGCAAACTTCTCAATTTTTTTTGTTAATAGTTTACTTCTTTGTAAACTTGCCATCATTTTATTTGATTTTCTTCCTCCACCATGTCTTCCTATCAATATTGGTTTTATTGAACCGAATTTCACAATATCGTTAATTTGTTGATATTTTCGTGAGGTCACAAAAATTTTGTGTCGATTTCTAAGTTTTTGAATGAAATATTCAAAAAATAAGTATTGTTTTGGTGTCAGAACATCAAACCAGATTTTCAAGCATTAGCACTTGATACATAAGTGCTATAAGTATTTCTTAGTCTTGATACTAGCACAAGTGGTTAATAATGAATACAAAAGTTGTAATTTTTGGTCTAAGTACTGAAGGATATGATTTAGCATGTAAAATTGCATTAAACGGTGGAGATGTGCAGATAATCGACGAATCTACACCATCTGCAATTTCAATAAAACCAGATATTGCAAAGGTCTATCCAAATGTGCAAGCATTAAAAGACGATGAACCTCTACTATCAATGACCCCCATAGACCTTGCCATTTCAAAAGCACAAATTCTATTTTTTGCCCCACGAATAAGAAAAACAGGTCAGGATATCAAAACAGAAGTCAATTCTAAGTTCAAAGAAGCAGTATCAAACATAAAAAAAGGCTCTAGTATTGTTTATTGTTTGGGAACAGGGTTCGGAGGTAATGCTGAGAATATCTCATTATTAGAACATGTAACAGGTTA
Organism: uncultured Candidatus Nitrosopelagicus sp.; assembly: GCA_964455405.1. Lineage (GTDB taxonomy): Archaea > Thermoproteota > Nitrososphaeria > Nitrososphaerales > Nitrosopumilaceae > Nitrosopelagicus. The sequence goes on from CAYVWD010000096.1 coordinate 1,226, forward strand.
CAAAACAGGTAAAAACATTTCCTATTTTTATTATCCAATTACAAAGCAGTATGAAAAACCAGTTATTGGTTCGTATGATGGCAAAACGAATGACAGACTGGTTCGTCTGTTATCACTCGGAGAAAACGCTAAATTTGTATCTATTACAACTTCAGAACACATACACTCAATCAATGTTTTAAAACATTTTTCCGGCATAACTTGTATTCTTGAAGTATGCAGATTCCCAAAGGACGCAAATACAAAAGCTGAACTAAACTCAAACGAACTTACCGAAATTTATTTAGATAATATAATTGACAGTCTGTTTGACTTACGCTCATTAGGTAGTTCATTTGAAGGCGCTAGCTCATTAACATATTTGATTAATGGAAGTTTAAAAGGCATAGATGGATATATTAAAAAATTAATTGATGAAATACGATTAGTTCTAAAGAAGAATGAATTAAAAGCAAGTAGAACTAAAATCCTACTTTTATGGTCACTCGATAAATATGAAATGAAAGGGGAGAAACAAGAGAAGCTTGAAGAACTTGAAACAAAGTTAAAAGACTACATAGGTGATGTTGAATCAATCCAAAATCCACAGGATATTTTTTCAAACGATAAAACAATTATCATAGTTGCTTGTTCACAATTAGACTATAATGCTATTTCAAAAAATAATAAAGATGGTGAATTCATTATAATGAAAGCAAATCCACTGTGTGAAGTTTATCCACAAAAATAATATTATGCAGATTTAAGATGAAGACTAATGAAGGAAGAAGACTCCAATAACGAATTAGAGATTGATAGGAATTCTAAAGGAGATAATGATACTCAAGACACAACAACTGATACAGAATCTGAGATAATTGCAGGGGACAAAGAAAAATTATCTCTTTGTGAAGATAAATTACAACGAGTGTTAGCTGACTATCAGAATCTTGAGCGACGTAGTAAAAATGAAGTTTCTCAGAAAGTTACATTAAAAATAAATCAGATAATACTTAGTTTTCTTGGAATTTATGAAGATTTTATTCGTGCAAAGTCTGCTATAAAGCGTGATGATATTAATACAGAAGGTTTGGATGGGGTGATTAAAAAAATGGAATCTCTCCTGTCTGAAAATAATATAAAACCAATTGATGCTATAGGTGAAATCTTTGATCCCAAATTACACGAAGCAGTCTCCACTATTAACGATGATTCTTTAGATGAAGGAACCATTACACAAGAGGTGGCAAAAGGATATATTTCCTTTCAAGATGTTATAAGACCATCCAAAGTAATTGTATAAAAAAAAAATAAAGAGGAATAAATGAAATATGGCTGAAAAAATTATCGGAATTGATCTAGGAACAAGTAATTCTGCGGCTGCAGTTATACAGGCTGGTAAACCAACTCTTATCCCAGCAGCAGAAGGAACCACCGTAGCTGGTAAAGCATTTCCCTCAATTGTAGCCTTTTCAAAGGATGGAGATTTACTAGTAGGTGAACCTGCTAGAAGACAAGCAGTCACTAATCCAGACAACACCATTAGAGAAGCAAAAAGAAATATGGGAACAGAATTCATCTATAAAATTAAAGATAAGGAATACAAGCCACAACAGATTTCTGCCTTCATTCTTCAAAAAATTAAGCGTGATGCAGAGGCATTTACTGGTGATAGTATTAGTAAGGCGGTAATCACAGTTCCTGCTTACTTTAATGATAATCAAAGACAAGCCACCAAAGATGCAGGTACAATTGCAGGATTAGACGTTGTTAGAATAATTAACGAGCCTACAGCTGCATCATTAGCTTTTGGTTTAGACAAAAACAAAGAGGACATGAAAATTCTTGTGTTTGATTTCGGTGGTGGAACACTAGATGTAACAATTATGGAAATGGGCGGTGGTGTTTTTGAAGTTATGAGCACTTCTGGTGACACGCAACTTGGAGGATCTGATATGGATAAAGCCATAATTGATTATGTTGTAGAGGAATTTAGGAAAAAGGAGGGAATAGATCTCTCAAATGACAGTACTGCTATGACTAGAATCAAAGAAGGTGGCGAGAAAGCAAAAATTGAATTATCAACAGTAATGGAAACTGAAATCAATTTACCATTTATAGCACAGGATTCTTCTGGAGCCAAAAACTTAGAAGTAAAATTAACAAGAGCAAAACTTGAGGAACTAGTGACCTCAATTGTTCAAAGATGTAAATCATCAATAGATAAAGCTATGGAGGATGCAAAAATTTCAACATCAAACATAACAAAGATTGTTCTAGTTGGCGGACCAACAAGAATGCCAATAGTAAGAAAGTTTGTTAGTGATGCAGTTGGGAAAGAAGCAGAGTCTGGAGTAGATCCTATGGAAGCTGTAGCATTTGGTGCTGCAGTCCAAGCTGGTATTATTGCAGGCGATGTTACAAGTGACATCGTTTTACTTGATGTGACACCATTAACCTTAGGAATTGAAACACTTGGAGGTGTTAGAGAACCAATTATAGAAAGAAACACAACTATTCCTACTTCTAAAGACAAAACATTCACCACTGCTGCAGATAGTCAAACTGCCGTTACAATTAATGTAGTTCAAGGAGAAAGACCAATGGTGGCGGATAATGTATCATTAGGAAGTTTTAATCTTACTGAAATTCCACCAGCACCTAGAGGAGTTCCGCAAATTAACGTCAAATTTGATATTGATGCAAACGGAATAATCAATGTCACTGCCAAAGATCTTGGTACAGGAAAAGACGCTAAAATTACAATCGAGTCATCTTCAAAAATGTCTGAGGATGATGTAGAAAAAATGAAAACAGACGCAGAAAAATTTGCTGAAGAAGACAAAAAGAAAAAAGAAGAAGTAGATATTAAAAATGAGGCAGAGAGTTTTATTTACACCACTGAAAAACTTGTTAGTCAGGATCTAAAGGACAAAATACCTCAAGAAAAAGGAATAAAGATTACAGATGCAATTAAAGATCTAAAAGAATCGTTGACACAAGGAACTGAACAGATAAAACCAAAACTTGAGGCGTTAAAAGCAATAGTTAATGAAATCACAACAGAGCTTTACAAGAATACAGCTCCACCACCTGATGCAGAACAACAAGAAAATCAAGGACAGAACAGCTCCGGCGAACAAGCCACAGACGAACAAAAATCAGACTCGGAAAATAATGAAGAACAAAAAGCAGAATCAAATTCTGACCAAAAATCAGAAAATTCCTAAATTAGTTAATTTAGATACTCAATCAAAATAGGAGATATATTCATGAGTGCAAAACGCGATTATTATGAAGTCATAGGAGTCTCAAAATCAGCCTCTACTGATGAGATTAAATCACAATATAGAAAACTCGCTTTAAAGTTCCATCCTGACAGAAATAAATCTGCAGATGCACAAGAACACTTCAAAGAGATATCCGAGGCTTATGCTGTGTTATCTGACTCATCCAAAAGGCAGCTCTATGATCAGCATGGACATGCTGGCGTCGATGGACGATATTCCACAGAAGATATTTTTCGAGGTGCAGGTGGAAACTTTAACGACATCTTTAATGATTTGTTTGGTAGTCAGGGCAGAAGAAGTTCTGGTGGATTTGAATCAATTTTTGAGAATT
>CAYVWD010000097.1:0-4721 GCA_964455405.1 uncultured Candidatus Nitrosopelagicus sp.
AGAAACGACAAACCAGTTTATTGTAACGATTGCTTCCAGAATCATAAACCAGAAAGAAGTGAAAGAGGTGGTGGAAGGTTTGGAGGTAGAGGTGCAGGTGGATATGGACGAAACAACCGCGGTGGTGGAAGGTTTGGAAGAGATAGACCACCTAGAGAAATGCACAAAGCAACTTGTGGAGATTGTGGTAATGAATGTGAAATACCATTTGAGCCAAGAGATGCCAGACCAGTCTACTGTGCAGACTGTTTTAAAAATCATCAAAGAAATTAATGATTAGCATGCCACTGCTTAATTCAATAATACAACATCTAAATGAGATTACAACGACTGTGGAAAATAAAAATAAATTATCAGACAATGATGAATTAATGATCAAAGAAATCTTTAATGAAATGAATAAGTCTGGTGAATTTTATGATGTTAATGAAATTGAGGCTTGGTTTGAAAATGAAGGTAGTTGGAAAAATAAAGATGTTCGAATGCGAATTACTAACATTTCTCACTACACACAAACCAAAAATGAACAAAATAATAAATTTCGTATGGTCTCAAATGATGATTCGTGTAGTTGTGGTAGCTAATCAGTCTGATTAGAATCTAATTTTTTTAAAAGTCTTGAAATAATTTCACTATTCTTATTTCTCTCCATAGTAATTTCATTTAATCTAGTCCTATTATCTTCTAAATTATCATCTTTTGACTTTATGATTATCTGTACTCCTTCATCCTGAAGATCAATGTTTTTCTGTAGTTTTTTAATTACTTCAAATAGTATGCCAATTACTTCATTTTGTGCACTAACTAGATCATTATTATCTTCTGACAAATTACTATTCAAAATATAAAATCATTACATCTAAGTCTATTGAATTATCTCTGAAAGAATTTTTTTCAGATCATCATCGTGTATTTGTTCTACAGCAGAAATAATGAATGGTTGAATTTTTTTGGCGTCAAAATCTTTTTCATATATTTTTGCCTGAAGTGCCATCTCCAGTTTATCAATCTCATGAACAAATCTTGATTCTCTAGATGTGTTTCTTTGATATTCATCCCATATGATATGGTAATTATCTTGAATTGGCTGTGGTAATTTGCCTAGTATTTTGGCCATCGCATTTTCTTCCAATTCAACTTTTTTATCATATGAGATTTCATCTGGTATAAAATCACCGGTTATCGACTCTGCCCAATCATGTAGTATTGACATTTTGATTATTTTTTCTGTGTCCAAATTTTTGATATCGGATATGATCATTGCCATGACTGTCATCATGTAACTATGATCTGAAACTGATTCTGGATTTGGAATTTGGAGTTTATTTTTCCAACCAGCTCGTGGTAATTTTTTCAAAACTGCAATCTGAAAAAAAAAATCTGATAGCATTAAGATTTTTTAGAATATGCTTCTAATAAGCCTGAATGAACCACAACCGTTAATATTTGATTATAACAAAAATACTCAAAATGGGTAAAATTAACATTCAGAAACAAGACTCGGTTAAAATTTATAAAATCAGAAAAACTCTTGATGAACTTACACAGCAGGAAGGACATGGAACAGAACTTATCAGTGTGTACATTCCCAAAAATAAACAACTTCATGAAGTCATTACTAACTTACGAGAGGAACAAGGTACAGCTGATAATATTAAATCTGATTTAACGAGAACGCATGTTGTTGATTCACTATCTAAAGTTGTTCAAAGATTAAAACTTTACAAAAAAACTCCTGAAAGAGGTCTGGTAATTTTTTGTGGTGCGTTACCACGAGAAGGTGGTGGTCCACCTGGCTCTGAGGTTGTCAAAGCATTTGAGATTGATCCTCCCAAAGACTTGACAACATTTCTGTATCGATGCGATGATCATTTTCATGTAGATATCCTCAAAGATATGCTAAAAGATGATAACATGATTGGAATTTTAGCAATTGATGCAAAAGATGCAGGTTGGGGATTATTACATAATGATAAAATTGAAGTTCTAAAGGAAACTGGTTCTGGTGTTGCGGGAAAACATAGGCAAGGAGGTCAGTCTGCTAAAAGATTTCAAAAACTTCGTGAAATGGAATTACAGTACTATTTTAATCGTGTTGCCAATATAACTAGAGAGTATTTTATTGATATATACCCGATTAAAGGTTTGATTGTTTCAGGACCAGGACCCACAAAAGAGGATTTTATCAATAACAATTATCTTGAATACAGATTACAAGACATGATAATTTCAACGATTGATGCATCATACTCTGGCTCGGAAGGTATAAGGGAGGCATTTGCAAAATCATCAGAAATTTTATCAGACTTTAGAATGGTTGAAGAAAAAAAAATTGTTGAGAAACTGTTCCAACAAATTAATAATAACACAGGTCTTGGAAGTTATGGTTTAAAAGAAGTTTTAGAAATGTTAAAAAATAATGTTGCTGAGACCGTAATCATAACGGATGATACTGAACTTTACAGATTAGAGATGAAATGTAAAAGATGTCAAAACATCACTGAAGAGATTGTGGAGCGAGTTAAGTTAATTCCAAGAGAAACTGAATTAAAAAACAAGCCATGTGTAAGCTGTCAAAGTATGGATAGTAGTTCGGCCAAACAAGATTTAATTGATCATATTGCCTTAATGGCATCAAAAACAGGATCTAAGATTGAAGTTGTGTCTGGTATGACAGAGCATGGAATGATGCTTGGAAGTCTTGGTAAAATTGGTGCTATATTACGATATAATCCTCATCATAGCTAATAATCAACATTCATCTTAATTTTTTTGGATAAATCCTTTAATTCTGAATCTGTTGGAATTCCACGTTTTGTCCACACAGTTCCTTTATTGGCATATCGTGGAATAATATGAACGTGTACATGTGGTATTATCTGTTTAGCCTCTTTACCATTGTTTTGTGCAATGCTAAATGCAACAGCACCTGTAGCTTTTAAAATTGCATTTGCAATCATTGGGATCAGAGAAAATAATTCAGAGACTTCCTCTTTTTTCATATCAGTGATTTTTTCATATGGATGCCTAGTGATGACTAATGAATGACCATGATCAATTGGATATTTATCTAAAATTGCAACATGTTTGTCGTCTTCATAAATCACATACCCTGGTATTCTTCCCTCAATGATATCTGTGAATATTGTTGCCATCTAATTACTCAATGATTCAAAAAGGCTAGCATTTATAGGGTTATTTTTGAACCCACAATCATGGGGAAAAGTAGAAGAGAGCGAAGAGAGGAAGAACGTGAAAGTTTTGCTGCTAAACGTTCATCACAAAAACGTGGTGTCGCTCTCAAAGCAGCTGGGATATTAGCCGTAATTACCGTAATTTCGGCATATGCTGGATATGAATTCATCACAATGAGTGGAGACGTGCCAGGTGCCCCAGAAAATGCTGGTAAATTAGGAGATGAACACATACATGCTTCAATACTGGTGAGAATATTTGGAGATAAATTTGACTTCTCACTACCAAATTACCAAATAAAAACAAGTTGGATTCATTTTGAAAATCAAGATGGTGACACGATTCATAGACATGCATCAGGTGTTGATCTAGAATTCCTGTTTAATTCAATGAGTATTGGTTTAGACGAAGACTGTTTTACATTCCCTGATGGAAGAGATTTTTGTACAAATGAAGACTATTCATTAAAGTACTTTGTTAATCATAAACCAGTTAATGACATTAGGGAATATGTAGTGATGGAAGAAGATAGAATTCTAATATCATATGGAAATGAAGATCAAGACGCAATTGAGCAGCAATTAGCTGAATTAGATTCTCAGATGATTAATAGGTGATTTAATGACAATTTCAAGTAGAAATGTTGTTGATGGAACAGCTCGTGCACCTCATCGTGCTATGTACAAAGCAATGGGTCTAACTGATGATGATTTAAACAAATCATTCATTGGCGTGTGTCACACAGGAAATGAAGCAACACCATGCAACATACACCTTCCATCACTTGCACAAAATGCAAAACAAGGAGTAAGTGATGGTAATGCTACGCCAAGAGAATTCAGTACGATTGCAGTGAGTGATGGAATTGCAATGGGGCATGAAGGAATGAAATCATCGCTAATCAGTAGAGAAGTTATTGCTGATTCAATTGAATTAATGGTTAGAGCACATCAATATGATGCATTAGTAGGAATTGCAGGATGTGATAAAAGTTTGCCTGGAACGATGATGGCAATGGCTAGGTTAAATCTTCCTTCAGTATTTGTTTATGGTGGAACCATAATGCCGGGGATGCTAAATGGTCAAGAATTAACAGTAGTTGATGTTTATGAAGCTGTGGGATCATACGATGCTGGGAAAATATCACTTGAAGAGTTAAAGAACATAGAGGATGTTGCATGCCCAAATGCTGGATCTTGTGGTGGTATGTTTACTGCAAATACTATGGCATCAATTTCAGAGGCAATTGGTCTCGCATTGCCTGGTAGTGCAAGCCCACCTGCAGAAGATGATAAACGGAAAAAAATTGTTTATGATACTGGATAAGCATGTGCAAAACTACTGGAATTAGGCATAAAACCACGTGAAATTCTAACATTTGAAGCATTAGAAAATGCAATAACAATGTTAAATGCAGTATGTGTCTCTACAAATGGCATCTTACATTTATTGGCATTATCAAATGAAGCAGGAATTAAACTTACATACGATGATTTTGAAAGAATCAGAAATAAGACTCCGCATAT
>CAYVWD010000098.1:0-5649 GCA_964455405.1 uncultured Candidatus Nitrosopelagicus sp.
GATGCATTTTTGTTTTTTAAATTTTTGATAGTCTTATATAGATCGACTGAAAACAATTTCTGTGAATCGCACTAATCAGAGTACAGTTATCAAAGCAGCAATAAACACACTTCTTGATAATGGTATAACAGATAAACAAGATATCTATACCAAAGTTGTTGATGAATTAGGTGTACCAAGACCAACAGTCAGAAGAGTTGCACGTGACTTGAGAAACGAACTTTTAGACAAAATCAAAATACTACAATCTGAAACACGATTAATCGTATCTTCTGCTGGAACCAAAGCAGAAGAATAAACTCTTTTTGTATTTAATTTACAAATTTAGCATTAACGTTATATTCTACACATTTCGCCAAAATGTCTATGGGTCATGTAAATAATCACTTAGCGACACTAGTTAGTGGAGTTTTTGCTGCTGTTCTGACCGGTTTGTGGCCATTAATGGTTGATTTTGCATCAATTCTTAACTTAGTATTTCTTATGGCTGTACCAATCATGTGGTTTTTGGTATTTATCATATGGATTGCACAAAAGGCAGCAGACTATAATCACGGAGAGACTAGCAACGAAACCAAAAATCATGACGAATTAACCACAAAGGAGCTAAATTCATACAAACTCAGCCTTGGGGAATATCTTAAAGATGTCAATAGTGAGGATGAAATTGCCCGACTTAAAAAAGAGATAGAGCATCTCAAAACTAGAGTTGAGATCGAGTCAATCCGTGCAGAAATTTATAATCTTAAAATGCTTGCTGCTAAGAATAAGTAATTATTTACAATACTTGCACTCATGATTTGTTTCATGATTATCCTTACAGCTAGGACAACTAACTGCGCCCCCAAAATGACATTTACAGTCACATTTTAGTTGTTGCATAATTTTATTTCCAACTACATAGAAATTATTAGCCAAATTAATATGTAAGTTAGGAAATTTTTTTTTATGAAATTCCAATTGTTAACAGCTTCAAGTCTTCTAGTATTTGTGTCAGTGGTTATGTTAACACCAACATTTGCACATCAACCATATGAAATTATTGATACAAACAATGATTTTCAACTAGTAAAAATCGAGATTCCCATGAATATACCATCTGATAATTTTCTACCTTGGGGAGCAGTATCTGGAACAATTAAAGATCATGCTGACGGTTATCCAGTGATTATTCAGATCTACAAAAATGATGATCCAGTACATTTTGCACAGACAGATGTGAATACTGACGGTTCTTATGAATACAAATTTAGAATTAAATCAGTAGATGGTGATAGAGTAATTAACGTGTTTGAAGGAGATTATGATGTGAAAATTTTCCAAACTATTAAAACAAACTCCAAGTCTTTCATCTAGATTTTTAATTACTTGCCATACTTAGTGTTTTATCAACTAATTCCCTTAGTCTTGATTTCACATCATCAGAGGTAATTTGGCGATCTTCTATTTTGTCTGCGGTTATAAACACTGGAGTAGGATTTGTGATTACTCTAAAGTATGACATAAGTTGTGTTAACAGGGTTTGGACATCAGTAAATCCAATCATTCCTGAGGCTAGAATTGCTAAGCCAGCTGTTTTACCTCCAGTTTCTTTATAATTTATAAATTCAAACATATTTTTTAGTGCTGCACTAAACATGGAATTGTAGATGGGTGTTCCAATCAACCAGATATCTGCTTCTGTAATATCTCGTGCAGCTTGTAGCGTCTTTTCATTATAATCCACTTGATTCAAAAAACCTCGATAGTACTCAAACCCACCTTCTGAAAGATTGATGAACTTTGTATCGGTATTTTTTTGTTTTGTATATTCAAAAACATACTTCATCATCACCTCAGTATTTGCATTCTTGCGTGGACTACCAGAAATTACAACAATTTTCATAACTATCCAAGTTCTTGAGATAATTTAAACTAGAATAAAAATAAATGCGGGCTCGGAGGGCTTCGATCCCTCGACCTGTAACTTAGGAGGCTACTGCGCTATCCATACTGCGCCACGAGCCCAGCAGAAAACATCTTTGTAATTATTTAAGCGTATCAAGATTAGTTTTGATTAACTGTTCAATCTTTTTCCAGTTGGAATCTTCTTTTTGTTCCCATTTTTCATAGTAAACAACATCTTTCAAATCCAGTCTTGGTAGCCATCCAGCTCTCTCAAGATCAGGCTTTGTCTCAAAATTAGTGACATGCCCAAGGCAAAGATACGCAACGGGAATAATGTGTTCAGGTAGGCCTAATTGTTTTTTTAATACATTATTTGATATAATACTAACCCAACCTAATCCTACCCCCTCTGTTCTTGCTGCCAACCATAGATTCTGAATTGCACAACATACACTGTATATCCCTGCTTCTGGAATACTCGTTCTTCCAATTACAAAAGGACCAAATTTTGTAGGAGCGTATGATACACAGATGTTTATAGGCGATTCCATAATTCCTTCTAACTTGAAGGAGAGATAGTCAGATTTTCTATCATCATCAACTAATTCTGCTGCATGTTTATGTTCGGTTTGGAAAGATTTCTTGATAATTTCTCTTGTGGTATTATCTTTAATCAATACAAAATTCCATGGTTGAGAAAAACCAACTGATGGAGCATGATGTGCTGCATGAAGGATTTTTGTCAGAGTGTTATCACTGATAGGTTCTGGAGTAAAGTGTGCCCTTACATCACGTCTTGAATAGACTGCTTTGTAAAACCCTCGTTTTTCTTCATCTGTAAAATCATCATTCATAACGATCTGCAATTTACGAAGTATACATTTGTTGGGTGTTAAACGTTAATAATGACATTCTCAATTTTGTAGTTCACGGGCTGGTGGTCTAGTTTGGTTATGATACCGCCTCGACACGGCGGTGATCGCGAGTTCGAATCTCGCCCGGCCCACTCTTATTTTTAGAATTTTAGGAATTTGAATCAAAATTCATTTCAACTATGCTCCATGCAGATTCAACAGTAATCATTCCTGTTGCGCTATACTGTACAGATTGACCAGTTACAATTTTTTCATACACTGTTTCATTGACATCAGTTAGGACAAAGGAAAATTTATTATCCAAAGGAATTTCAGTACTAGGATAAAATGCAGCCCTACCTGGCATTGCAACATCTTCAGTTGAATAACTAGCAGAACCTAAAGATACGCCATCACCATATAACTGATATGAAATCAAAGGAACTGTAAATGTAAGATCACTTGGATTTGTAACTAAAAATGTCACTGTCATAGTTGCTCTATTCTCTATTGTATTTACATCTCTTAACTCAACAGCAGATAATTCTATAGTTGCTTTTTCGAGCTGAGGATTATCCAAACTTGCATAATAAACGCCACCGCCCATCATGCCAAGTAATGCTAGAATTGCTATGACTAAGATAATTCTACCTGGTGGTTTCAATTATTTTTTTTTAAGTGTAGTACTAAAAAACCTTGTCAAGAGTCAAATATAGAATAACTTACTGTAATGTCAATGGCACTGGAACAGGCATTACTTTCTTGGATTCATATTACTAGTGCTGCAATTTGGGTAGGCGGTTCATTATTCATTGGTGCAGTTTTTGCTCCAATTTTAAAAAAAATGTCAATGTCAGTTGAAGAAAGGCTGCAACTTATGATCAAAGTTGGTAGACGATTTAACAAAATTGCAGTACCGGCATTGATAATTCTAATTGTGACAGGAATGTATCAGGCACATCTAGTCCTGCAAAAATCTGATATACTATACGATACTAGTTATGGAAATGTACTGATAATCAAGATAATTTTAGTTGCTGCTCTGATTGGAACTTATGCAGTACATGTAAGAGTAATCAGAAAAGATGTTGAAGATCAGATAATGGCTAATCAGATTCCTGAGGCCCAATTACAAAAGTTAAGAAAAAAAATAATCATACTGGGAGAAATCACTGTTGTGTTATCAATCATAATCTTATTCTTGGCAGCTTTGCTAAACTCTGGTGGTGAAATTTAATAATTTTATTAAAGAAATTCTATTACAGAATGCTATGAATGGTTTTCTAATTGGAAGGTTTCAACCTTTTCATCTTGGTCATCTAGAAGCAGTCAAATTTGCTCTATCAAATGTAAACCATCTCTACATAGGTATCGGAAGTTCAAATAAGAGTAATCAACCAAGAAATCCATTCACTTCTGAAGAAAGAAACCAAATGATTACATCGTCACTAGATCAGGATACACTACCACAAGTTAGTATTTACGATATTCCAGATCTGGATGATCATTCCAAATGGACAGCATCTATTGATAAAATAATACCAAGATATGATATTGTATTTTCAAATGACGATTTTACGCGTAGTCTTTATGAAAAAAATGGTAAGAAGATAATTCCAGTAGTTTTAAAATCACGGAAAGATCTTTCAGGAACAAACATTCGCAGACTAATCCAAACTGACGTAGATTGGAGTGATTTAGTCCCAGATGGAACGAAAAATGTTTTATTAAAGATCAATGCAAAAGATAGACTTCAGAATCTTTAATTATAATTTTAACAAGGCATACCTTAACATAACACGCACATTAAATCTAGTAAATGCATTGGAAAGATTCTCTTCCTGGTTGGTATGTAAAAAAATATGGTCATCAACCTTGTGTAAATATCGGAACTGCAGGACATGTTGATCATGGTAAAACCACACTAATCCAGGCATTAACTGGCAAATGGACCAGTGTTCATAGTCAAGAACTAAAAAGAGGAATTACAATACGCGTTGGATATTCTGATGCAGCATTCTACAAGTGTTCAGATTGCCCACCACCAGAAAATTATTCAACATCTGCAAAATGCCCTAATTGCAGTAAAGAAAGCGAATTAAGTAGAGTAGTCAGTTTTGTTGATAGCCCAGGACATGAAAGTTTGATGGCAAACATGCTATCAGGTTCTGCATTAATGGATGGAGCAATCTTACTTGTTGCTGCAAATGCAAAAGTTCCACAAGCTCAAAGTAAAGAACATCTATTAGCATTGGAAACACTTGGAATAACCCAGATAGTTGTTGTACAGAATAAAGTAGATCTAGTCTCATACAAAGATGCGTTATCAAATTATTCTGATATTGCAAAATTTGTTAAAGGTTCAAAAGCATCAAAATCACCAATAGTGCCAATTTCCGCACAATCGAATCTAAATTTGGATGCATTGATCTTTTCTATTGAAGAAACAATCAAGACACCAGAAAGAGATGAAGCTCAGAATTCTATAATGCATGTGTTGCGTTCATTTGATATTAACAAACCTGGAACCACAATAAATGACATGAAAGGTGGTGTGATAGGAGGTAGTCTAACTCAGGGAGAGTTCAAAATTGGTGATGAAATTGAAATTAAACCAGGTATACAAAATGAAAAGAAAAAAAATTACGAACCTATTATCACTGAGATTGTTTCATTAGGAACAGGTGCTGGAATAGTTGACTATGTGAAACCGGGTGGGTTAGTTGCAATTGGTACAAAACTCGATCCATCTCTAACACGGGGCGATTCATTTTTGGGATCAGTGATTGGGAAACCTGATTCACTGCCTGAAAATTCTGACATTGCAAAATTGAAAATTAATCTGTTTGACTCTGCAGTAGGTTCCGGAAAGGACGAAAAGATTGTACCAATAAAAACCGGTGAGAGT
>CAYVWD010000099.1:0-3031 GCA_964455405.1 uncultured Candidatus Nitrosopelagicus sp.
CTTGATTCTCTATTATTGTATGTAGCACCAACAGTAATGGCATTTGGATTGCTTCCTGGGCTTCCAATTGACTGAGCATCGGGTCCACCATTTCCTGCTGCTGTAACAACTACAATTCCATTTCTTATTGCCTCATTAACACTCTTTTGAATCTGATTGTGTGTCATATTTACTCCTAGACTTATGTTAATTATATCAACATCATCTTGTATTGCACGTTTTATTGCATCAACAATTAGTGTGGATGGTACAGATTCACCATCTTCAGAAACTCTGTATGCAAAGATTTCTGCATCTGGAGCAATTCCTCTTAACTGACCATTAGCGGATATTATTCCTGCAACTTGGGTGCCGTGACCATTTGTGTCCTGTGGGAAATTATCCATTTCAACAAAATCATACCCCTTCAAGAGATCTGAGTTCTTCCCATCTGTAACAAAATCGGGATGTGCAAAATTTACACCGGTATCAATGATAGCAATCTTGATCCCTTTACCACTTACACCTATCTCATGTGGATAATCCGCTCCAACATATGGTCCGCTACTTTCTAAGAATAGTATCCCATTTTGGTCATAATAATACACATTTACCAAAAGTGTGAATATTATAGCACAAATGATAGGCAAAAATATTCTATATTTAGACATACACTTAGTCATTTTCATGTCTAAAAATGCCTTCCTTGTAAAACAATAAATTGTATTTGATAATTCAAACTATATGGGAAAATACACACTTCCTGAGATGCCTTATGCATATGATGCATTAGAACCTCATATTGATGCTCAAACAATGGAGATTCATCACACCAAACACCATCAAAAATATACTGATACTATGAATGGTGCATTGGAAAAATTGAGTCCTGAAATGCAGAGTAAAGATATCATTGATATACTTTCCAACATCAATGATGTTCCTGAAGATATTCGAGGTGCAATTAATTTCAATGGTGGTGGATACGATAACCACAAACTATTTTGGAATAGTATGAAACCAAATGGTGGTGGTGAGCCAGGGGGAGCATTAGCAGATGCAATTAATGCTTCATTTGGATCTTTTGCTGACTTTAAAGAACAATTCTCCAGCAAAACTGCTCCAATTCAAGGAAGCGGTTGGGGATGGCTCGTATACAATCCATCATCTGGAAACGTTGAGTACAAGGCAATGCCAAACCAAACCAGTCCTAGAACAGAAGGTCTTGTACCTCTTTTAGGATTAGATGTCTGGGAACATGCATACTATCTCAAATACCAAAACAAAAGACCTGATTACATAGCAGCATGGTGGAATATTGTTAATTGGGATGAAGTCGACAATCGACTATCAAAAGCAAAGTAATTTTTCGCTTTTTTCCTTTTTTTATTTTGTTTAACTGTTAAATTTATACATCAAGGATTATTCCACTACGTATGAGTGAAGAACAGGCACAACAATTACTTTATCAAATGCAAATGCTGGAAAACCTATTTGCAGAGCTTACGCAAAAAGAAAATTCAATTATTAACGTAATACGAGAAGCAAATTCTGCAATTCATGCAGTTAAGGGAATGTCTACAGAGGTAGAATCGGATAACTTGTTTCCTCTTGGTATGGGGGCATTTATAAAATCAAAAGTTAAGCAAGATGAAAAAATTATCTTAAGTGTGGGATCTGGGGTTGCTATAGAAAAAAACAAAAATGACGCAATTAACTATCTTGAGTTAAGACTTAAAGAATTAGAGGTTGCATTACAGGATACAAATCAACAGCGACAACAAATAGCAACAAATCTTGAACAGGGAAAACAACAGATGCAAGAGTTAATGCAAAAATCAAAAAATCCAACAAAGTAAGCAATGTTTGATAATCTCAAAAAAGCATTTTCTGATGTCTCAAAAGGATTTAGTGAGAAAGAGCTTAAAGAGAAGGATATTGATGATACCCTTTTTCAATTGGAAATCAACCTACTCGAATCAGATGTTGCCATGGAGGTAATTGATTCAATTAAAAAAGATCTGAAAGAAAAATTAATTGGAGTAAAAGTTGAAAAGAAGATCATTGAAAATTTTATTAAACAAAGCTTAATCCAATTTATCACCGATACTTTCGATGAGGCGGGAAATATTGATCTAATCTCACTCATTAAAGCAAAAAAAGAAACTGGTGAACCGTTCATCATAGTATTTGTAGGAATTAATGGTACTGGGAAAACTACATCGCTTGCCAAAATTGCAAATTTATTAAAAAATTCTAAATTTTCTTTAGCAATTGCAGCTGCAGATACATTTCGTGCTGGTGCAATAGAGCAACTCCGTGAGCACGCTAACAAATTAAATCTTAAAATCATTGCACAGAATTATGGTTCAGATCCAGCATCGGTGGCGAGAGATGCTGTTTTGTATGCAAAATCCCATAAGGTCGACTGTGTTTTGATTGATACTGCTGGCAGAATGCAGACAAGCTCAAACCTTATGGAGCAGATAGCAAAAATTACCAAAGTGGTTCAACCTGATCTTAAAATTTTTGTTGGTGATTCCTTAGCTGGTAATGATACTGTTAGCCAAGCACGAGAATTTCATAAGCATGTACAATTTGATGGCTCAATTCTTACCAAAAGTGATGCAGACGCACGTGGTGGCGCAGCATTATCAATTGTTAATGTAACATCCACACCTATTCTTTATGTTGGTGTTGGACAAGAATATGATGATTTAATTCCATTTGACAAAAATACTTTCTTAGAGAATGTCTTTGAGCAAAATGAAATTCAATTATCAGGAATAGAAACATTAACACCAGAACCAACACCAGAACCAACACCAGAACAAACACCAGAACCAACACCAGAAAATACAGAAGAAAATGAACAAGAACATAAACAAGAAAAAACAACAAAAGAAAGGTCACGAAAAGCCAATTTTACAAAATATAACACTTGCAATGATTTTTGAAAAACCCTCTACACGTACACGTGTTAGTTTTGAGGTTGGAATGTTACAACTTGGTGGACACGCTATAACACTATCATCAGACAATCTTCAGATGT
>CAYVWD010000100.1:0-3126 GCA_964455405.1 uncultured Candidatus Nitrosopelagicus sp.
AATTTTTGCAGTAGAATTTCCTATCCCGCTACTCGCGCCAGTAACAATTATTATTTTGTCCTTAATCAAAATCGCTTTTTGTAAAATTTCTTTGTGTAAATATGTTTTCTTGTGAGATAAGACTTCTGTAGTGTAAATTTATTAAAGAAAAAGTAACGATCACATTATGAAACCAGAAAAATGTGCATATTGTGGTGATATGGTTGACCTTCCATTCGAATGTAACTATTGCAAGGATCCGTTTTGTGCAGAACATCGACTTCCAGAGGATCATCGTTGTGTTAAACTAACTCAAATACGGGCTAAAAAATTCGGTCAGCGTGGTGTAGTCCGAGATGGTGGACCAAATAATTCTGGTTTAAAGAAATTTTTTAGAAAATTCAAATAAAATCAATAGTCTGATTTTTTTGGATCCTGTTTAGAACGTCGTGCTTGATAAAATAGTGTTACAGCTAATGCAACTAACACAAATGCTGAAAGCCAATGTGGTTCAGCATAAATTTCTGGGTCTGAGCTTGTAGTCAGCATTGAAATAAAAACTGTGTACGCTACGGCAAATGCTATCATAACAATGCCTTGTATAGAGAGTTTAATCCAGGAAGGAATTACTGTTCTAGTTCTGTTTGCCATTCTAGAAATAATTTCTATGATGAAAAGTGCTCCTACCGGATAAATTGTCAATAAGACAAAATCAATGATGTCAACAGAACCTGCGTGAGACATTTTTAGCTATTCTTCTATGCGAATTTTTGTTGCAGTTTTGTTTGAAATTAATTGTTGTGCGTCTTCATTAGGTAGAGTAGCAATATCCTCTATCTTAAAAGGACCGTATTTTTCAGAATCTGCACATAATATCTCATCAGTTTCTTTTAAGAATCTAATAACGGTAGGCTTAGTCTTATGGTCGTTTGAAATTGACTCTACCAGTTTGGCTTTTCCATTAGTTATACTATGAATAATCAGATCTTTTCGCTCATTCATTTCTTGATTAGAATCAATAATGAATTTTTCTTCATCTAGTAAGTAATCTCGATTAAAATTTTTCCCGTTAGAAATTTTTTCTAATCGTGAATTAATAAGAATGGTAGTTAATGATGAAAACAGATTCACTAGTTTGTTTTTAGTTTTTTCCTCAATTCCATCATATTCTTCTATTTTTAATTTTCCAAGAAATTCTGAAAGCTTTCCGTAAAAATCACGATCTATCTCTTGAATTTCTATACTTTGAATTTCTTTTAATGTTAGGGCATATAGCAAATTTAGATCTGGGGATTCATATGATGACATTTACTACCTAGTTAATCTTAAATGGCACGTTTAATTCTTTCAAGATTGACGTAAGAATTGCCGTATAAAGTGATTGGTGGGAAACCCACACAAATAAAATATTCATCAGATGAGGTTTTTTCAAGAATTAAGCATGAAGAGATCAAATTCATAGATCTTCAATTTACTAGTTTACCTGGAAGATTTCATCATACCACCATTTCAGCCGATACATTTACGCCTGATCAAATGGAAGACGGCCTACCAAAACTTGATGGCTCGTCAATTGTAGGATTTACTAGTATACATGATTCAGATCTAATTCTAAAACCAGATCCAAGCACGTTTGCTGTTATTCCATGGATTGAAGATAAGAAAACTGCCAGATTGCTTTGCGATGTTTACTGGGGTGGGGGTAGAGGAAGACTTGAAAGTGATCCTAGAGGGATTTGCCAAAATGCGGAAAAATATGTTACGTCACAGGGATTTGATCATAGTACTTGGGGACCAGAAGTAGAATTTTTTGTATTTGATAATGTAAATTGGTATGTTCTAACACCATACAAAGGTCAATCATATTCTATTGAATCTGTTGAATCACCATGGAGTGAAGAGGGGACTGGATATCCAATGGGTTTACAGGAGGGATACTATCCAAGTACACCATCTGACACACTAACGCCATTTAGAAATGAATGTGTAGATATTTTGAATAACAGTTTTGGAATTTTATGTGATAACCATCATCATGAAGTTGCGACTGCTGGTCAATGTGAAATTGATATTAAGTATGATATGATGACAAATTCTGCAGATGGTGCACAGTCTTATAAATATGTTGTAAGAAACATTGCACAAAAGTTTGGTAAAGTTGCCACAATGATGCCAAAACCAATATCGATGGATTCAGGTTCTGGCATGCACACAAATGTTAGTCTTTGGAAGAATGACCAAAATGTATTCTATGATAAAGATGCAGATTTGGAGTTGAGTCAAACTGGTCGCTATTTCTGTGGAGGAATTATATCACATGCAAAGGCACTCACTGCAATTACTAATCCTACTACAAATTCATACCATAGACTAGTCCCAGGATATGAAGCTCCAGTTTACATCGCATGGAGCTCTAGTAATAGATCTGCGACGATCAGAATTCCAGCTCACTTTAAAGGTGAAAAATACGCATTTATGAAAAGATTAGAATATCGTGTTCCTGATCCAGCGTCAAATCCATATCTTGTATTTACCGCTGTTTTAGCAGCTGGTCTTGATGGTATAAAAAAGAAGATTGAGCCGGGTGATCCTATTCAAGAAGATATTTACAAAATGTCCAAGAGTGAAAGAAAAAAACGAGGAATTGATACATTACCAGCAAATCTTGGTAGGGCGTTAGACGAATTAGAAAGCGATAGAAAATTCTTAGCTCCTGTTATTTCAAATGAGGTTTTAGATAAGGTCATCGAGTTGGAGAGGAGAGATCAGCGTGAGATTTCAATAAGACCGCATCCACATGAATTTTATCTCTACTTTGATGTATAGTTTAAAGTAGATTTTTTGATTTTAGAAATTCTAAAACTTCGGCTGCACTCTCATCAAGTGATTTGTTTTCAGTATCCAAGACCAGATCAGCGTTGCCAGGTGCCTCATATGGATCGTCTATTCCTGTAAAGCCCTTGATCTCTCCAGAACGAGCCTTTGCATACATGCCTTTGACATCACGTTCTTCACATTGTGCCAAAGAAGCATTAACATAAACTTCAAAGAATTTAGTGTCATCACCAATGATCTCTCTTGCTTTTGCACGGTTCGCCTTGTATGGTGAAATCGTACTCACACCCATTGGGACATTGTGTTTTAACA